>JBEANW010000181.1:0-8696 GCA_041165225.1 Cyanobacteriota bacterium
TGACGAAAGTGGTGCAGGTTAGCCAACCACCAATGGCCATGTAGGCACAGGGGAAGAGTAATATACCCGACCAGCCTACGAATACGAAGCGATCGCGCTTGAGCCAGTCATCTACGGCATCGAAGATACCGCGCTGCGCTGGTGCGCGCCCTACTGCTATTGTCATGTAAATAGATCTCCGAGAATATTTGTATGTTGATCAAGTTTGATCAGATCGTTGGAATTATTACTTTTGCGACTCGACATGAAAATACATCAAGTCGATTGTGAGAAAACTTTACGTTTCTTTACTTATATCACACATAATAAAATAAAATAGTCGGATTTTCTTGGGTAAATCCAAAGAAAAAATAAAGATTTCAGAGATTTCAACTCAAATAAAGATGGGAATTTGCGAGAATCTGGAAGATAATCAAATAATCGCCATCATTGAGAAACAAGATTTATGTTCACCATCGATATCGTTTTACAAGAGATCTCTTTACCTATTTCCGTCCAGCGAAAGGAAGCAGAGGCAGCGGAAAGTCTTTATCAAGAACTGATGGCTGCCATGAGTTCTGGCAGCACAGGCCTGATTGAGCTTGCCTGTGACAAGGATGAAGATAAAAAAGTCGCCTTTAAAGGGAATCTAATTTGTGCCATCAGCGTGAACAAGAAATCTGGCGGTATGGCGGAAGGTCGAGTTCCAGGATTTTTTGCTACTGCTGAGAAGTAATGACTTTTACCACCAATATCAAATCCCCAAAATTGCCAACTATTCGAGTAGACAATATCTGCTTTGGCTGGTGTGACGAAGTGTCTATTCTACAGAATTGTAGCTTGCAAGTACCCCAGGGGGAATTCTGGATGCTGTTAGGAAATAATGGCAGCGGAAAATCAACTTTGTTGCGGTTATTAGCAGGGTTGTTAATTCCTGATGTTGGTTCAATTGTCATGCCTCACAAAACGGGATTTGTCTTTCAAAATCCTGACCATCAGCTTGTTATGCCTACGGTGGGGGCGGATATTGCTTTTGGTTTAGTCAGTGAGAAATTAACTCAGGTACAAGTTCGGCAGAGAGTCCGCGAAGCTCTAGATGCGGTCAACTTGCCAGAGTTAGAAAGACGACCAATTCACGCTTTGAGTGGGGGGCAAAAACAACGAATTGCGATCGCAGGAGCGATCGCTCGTAATTGTGAAGCCATTTTATTTGATGAACCGACAGCCTTACTTGATGCCGATACTCAATTGGAGTTAGTGGAGCAAGTAAGAAACTTAGTCAAACAACGTGGTCTAACAGCTCTTTGGGTGACTCATCGTTTAGAGGAGCTAGAGTACTGTGATGGGGCATTTCTCCTAGCAGGAGGAAGAGTTGTGGCGCAGGGGGAACCTCAAGCCCTTAAACAAAGATTGTTGGCAACAGAGAGTCAATAACAGGCAGACATTTGATTTTTGCTGATAATTTTTGCTTAACTTTTTGTTAACAAATATACTTAGAATAAAATGTAAATCTTTACCCAGTTCTCATCAAGGATTCTCCATTGCAATGTCTCTCTCTTCCCACCAGGCAATCTTGCTCGTCGATGGTTATAACATCATCGGTGACTGGTCGGACTTAAAACAAAGTCGCGATCGCCACGGCCTAGAAGCCGCCCGCTATGAGTTAGTTGAATGCCTAATTAACTTCAGTGCTGCTATGGCATACCGTACCAAGGTGGTTTTTGATGCTCATTATCAAGATACCCCACGCAGTACTGAAACCTATACCGCTGCTCTGTCAGTACATTACACTGCCTTTGCCGAAACCGCAGACACCTATATCGAGAAATTTTGCGCCACCTTTGCCCGCAAAAAATATCAGCAGGAATCGACTCGTTTAATCGTGGCAACTAGCGATCGCGCACAACAGTTGACGGTAGTGGGCTATGGAGCAGAATGGCTTTCCGCGCCAATGCTGGAAAGGGAAGTGGGTATAGCAGTGCAGAAAACTAACAGTAAGACCAAGAAACAGACCAAGAGCAAGCCTCCTGGTCGTTTTTTATTTAATACTCTAGATCCTGCCGCCCAAAAGCGATTGAAGCAAATGAGGCAGGGTCTATAGTCTTTTTCTCCCCCTCATAAAAAGATTTTTTGAATATTTTGTTGACAGGGACAATAATATTCGATATATTTAGAAACGTTGCACGTTGTGAGTTACATGAAGACGGGCGACACAAGTCCCATGCCCCCATCGTCTAGTGGCCTAGGACACCTCCCTTTCACGGAGGCGACAGGGATTCAAATTCCCTTGGGGGTACCTTAAAAGAAAGAGTTAAGTTAAATCTTGGCTCTTTTTTTGTATTTTTCTTGATTCATTCTTGATTCCCTTGAGTCCCAGACTAGAATTAAAAGCAATAGAACTCCCTTTGCCATCATGCAGTTACAAGACCGCACCTACAGTCCTGAAGAATATTTACAGTTAGAAGAGCAAGCAGAATATAAAAGCGAATACCACGATGGAGAAATCATTCCTATGACAGGAGGAACAACTAACCATAATGAGATCTCAGGTAATATTTATGCCAATCTAAAATTCAGCTTGAGACAGCAAAACTACCGTGTTTACATGGCTGATGTGCGTTTATGGATACCTCGTCATCGTCTCTATACTTATCCCGATGTCATGCTCATTCAAGGAGAGCCGATCTATGCTGACCAAGGAACAACCACGGTAACTAATCCTGTAATGATTACCGAAGTTCTCTCCCCATCGACCCAAAACTACGACCAAGGAGACAAGTTTGCCTATTACCGTTCTATTCCTGAAATGCAAGAATATATTCTAGTTTCGCAGCAGCAGTATCATGTGATGCAATACACCAAGACAGAAGCGGGGAAATGGTTATTGTCTGAATATGCCACAGAAGCTGCGGAAATTCAGTTAGAGTCAGTAGATTTAGTCTGGAGTTTGGCAGAAATCTATACAGGAGTTGATTTTAGCAACACAAAATAACGTTAAGATAGTTAAGAACTATTAAGCACTGTTTGTATGTCTTCCTCCAGCAATGGTATTCGAGGTAACGGTAATAATATTGAGCCTAAGTCGGCTTTTATTGCAGAAAATGTAATTCGGATTAAAGGAGCGAGACAGCATAATTTAAAAAATATTGATTTAGAGTTACCCAGAAACAAACTGATTGTATTTACTGGTGTTTCTGGTTCAGGTAAATCATCCTTGGCGTTTGATACGATTTTTGCAGAGGGACAGAGAAGATATGTAGAATCCCTCAGTGCTTATGCCAGGCAGTTCTTGGGTCAGTTAGATAAGCCTGATGTGGATGCCATTGAGGGTTTGAGTCCTGCCATTTCCATCGATCAAAAGTCCACTTCCCATAATCCCCGTTCCACAGTGGGGACAGTCACGGAAATTTATGACTATTTAAGATTACTCTTTGGTCGAGCGGGGGAACCCCATTGTCCGAAGTGCGATCGCTCCATTGTGCCTCAGACCATTGATGAAATGTGCGATCGCATTATGGAATTACCCGACCAGACTAAATTTATGTTGCTGGCTCCCGTGGTGCGGAGTAAAAAAGGCACTCACAAACAGTTGCTCTCTAGTCTGGCAACTCAAGGTTTTGTGCGGGTGCGAGTTGACGGTAAAGTATACCAACTGGATGACAATATTGACCTAGATAAAAACCACAAACATGACCTGGATGTGGTGGTCGATCGCTTAGTCAAAAAAACAGGAATTCAAGAGCGCCTGGCGGATTCTTTAGGCACTTGTTTAAAGCTATCTGATGGCATTGCCGAAATCGAAATCATTCCTGTTGCCGAGGCTCAAGAGCAACCTGAGAATATTACTTTTTCGGAGAACTTTGCTTGTCCCGAACATGGTGCGGTCATGGAAGAACTTTCTCCTCGTTTGTTTTCTTTCAATTCCCCCTATGGTGCTTGTCCCGACTGTCATGGTTTAGGGAGTCATCGTACTTTTTCCGCTGAGTTAGTAGTTCCCGATCTTAAGCAACCTGTCTACAGTGCGATCGCTCCCTGGTCGGATAAAGACAATTCTTACTATCTTGCCCTGTTACACGGGGTGGGACAGGCTTTTGGCTTTGAGATTCAAACTAAATGGGAACATCTGACTACGGAACAGCAAGAGGTAATTCTTTATGGCGCACCAGAACCCGTTTATTTCCAGTCTGATAGTCGGGGGGGTGAACCAAAGGGTTATCATCGTCACTATTCAGGGGCATTAAAGATGTTGCAGCGCAACTATCAAGAAACTAGCTCCGATGCCATCAAAAGTAAGTTAGAACAATACTTAGTCGATCAGCCCTGTGATACCTGTGATGGGGAGCGATTAAAGCCTGCTTCTCTCGCCGTCAGCTTAGGGCAATATCGCATTAATGATTTAGCAGGAGTACCCATTCGCGAGTGTTTAGAGCGGGTAAACCATCTTCAGTTAACCACTCGTCAAGCATTGATTGGCGAATTAGCCCTGAAAGAAATTCGCTCGCGGTTACAGTTCTTGCTCGATGTGGGATTAGACTATCTCACCCTAGATCGCGCTGCCATGACCCTTTCTGGGGGAGAAGCCCAGCGGATTCGTTTGGCAACTCAGATCGGCGCAGGATTGACAGGAGTACTCTATGTCCTGGACGAGCCGAGTATTGGTCTGCATCAGCGGGATAATGAAAAACTGCTCGGTACCCTGAGAAGACTCAGGGATTTGGGCAATACCCTGATTGTGGTAGAACATGATGAAGATACCATTCGGGCTGCGGATAGTTTGGTAGATATTGGCCCGAAAGCAGGGGTACATGGAGGTAACGTCGTCGTTCAAGGAAATCTAGAGGATCTACTCCAGTCAGAGACTTCCCTGACGGGGGCGTATCTATCTGGAAAAAAACAAATTACTACTCCCGACACCAGAAGAAAGGGCAAAGCAGAAGGTATTACTCTCAAAGACTGCCACCAAAACAACTTGCAACATCTAGATGTGGAGATCCCCCTGGGAAACTTTGTCTGCATCACTGGAGTATCAGGTTCGGGTAAATCCACCCTGGTCAATGAACTATTACATCCCGCCCTCAAACATCATCTGACCAAAAAAACTCCCTTCCCCCAACAGCTAGGAGAGGTAAAAGGCTTACAGGCGATCGACAAAGTGATTACCATCGATCAATCTCCCATTGGTCGGACTCCTCGTTCCAATGCTGCTACCTATACGGGGGTATTTGATGCCATTCGGACAGTGTTCACCGAGACCATTGAAGCTAAAGCCAGGGGTTATAAAGCAGGCAGATTTTCTTTTAACGTTAAGGGTGGGCGTTGTGAAGCCTGTAGCGGTCAGGGAGTTAACGTGATTGAGATGAATTTCTTACCCGATGTTTATGTACAATGCGATGTTTGCAAGGGAGCCAGGTATAACCGAGAAACTTTGCAAGCCAAGTATAAAAAATATTCCATCGCCGATGTGTTAGATATGACGGTGGAGGAAGCATTAGCCAATTTCCAAAATATTCCCCGTGCTGCCACCAAATTACAAACTCTGGTGGATGTTGGTTTAGGCTATATCAAACTGGGACAACCAGCACCAACCCTGTCTGGGGGCGAAGCCCAGCGAGTAAAACTGGCCTCAGAATTATCTCGTCGCGCTACAGGAAAAACCCTCTATCTAATTGATGAACCAACTACAGGCTTGTCATTTTACGATGTTCACCATCTGCTAAATGTTTTACAACGTCTAGTAGATAAAGGTAATTCCCTGATCGTCATTGAGCATAATTTAGACGTGATTCGCTGTGCCGACTGGATCATTGACCTGGGTCCTGAAGGAGGCGACCAAGGAGGACACATTATTGCGACGGGAACCCCAGAAACGGTGGCGAAAAACTCAAAATCCTACACAGGGAAATATCTAAAACAGGTATTACAGCGTTATCCTGCCATTGCTCAGTTAAATTAGCTAGATTGATTGGTTTTTAGTTATATGAGCTATCAATATATTTAAGGGCTTGCTCAAACTATTCCTAATTTAGATGTCTTCTGCGTCTTCTTGCTCCGTCCCTATGTTTGAGGTTTCCTCAGACGGGGCGATCGCCATTGATGTCAATTACCAGTAGGTTCGTCTTACTCTGGTTGGTACTCGTAGACGCTTTTTCCACGATCTGCGAACCTTGACAACTTATTTTGTCTTCAATAGCTGGCAGCACTTGATTTCTTTTATGCTGAACGAGTTTGAACCCATCAAAACTGCTAACTCATCCTGATTTCCCAAATTTAGAATTGCTGCATTTTTTTTGAGCTAGAGAGTCTGCTGGTTTGTTAGCGGGACTTAATCGGAAATAGTGTCTATTGAGCGCTCTTTTTTGGCTGCCAGGCCGTGAAGTCACATTATCCTTGCCATGAAGTCACATTGTCTCGGCATTTTCTATCACGCCTAAACCGACCTAAAGCATTTAGAAAGGTAGTTCAGAGAAATTACTTTTATAAATCTTTAATAAATACTATGGCTTTTAATACGACATCGACGATCAGTGAAGATTGGAACGGCGGATATAAATTGGAGCTTTTGGTTAGTAATGACCAGGGAGCGGAAAATTGGACATTGAATTTTAATTTGCCCTATAAAATATCCGCTGCTTATGGAGTAGATCTGATCCAGAATACAGATGGCAGCTATAGCATGAGTGGGCAAAATAGCTGGACAAGTCTGGCTCCAGGACAAACAATTAATCCAATTTTTATTGTTGAAGACCAAGGACAAGCTGCCCAAGTTCCACAATTTTTTGAGCAACAGATCAACCCGATTAATACTATCGATACTGCCAATCCAATTGATACTACTAATCCGACTGATCTGCCTAGTGGTGCTTATACAATAGATGTCGATCGCGATTTTGGCGGAGATTTAGCGACGGCGATCGCATCTGCTCAGAATGGCGATGTAGTTCAATTAGGGAGCAACAGATACTATACTTCGGGAATTACCATCGAGAAGGATATTACCCTTGATGGTCAAGAGGGAACTGTAATTGACGGCAACGGAACATTGAATTCGATTATCACCTTGAGTTCGGGCGCTTCTGGAGCAACCATCCAAGATCTAGAGATCACTAACGGCAATAATGGTATTTATGGTCATGCTGCTGGCAATTTAATCCTACAAAATCTCGACATTTACAACATCGGCAAGAATGGATTGATCCCAGATGGCAACCAGACTGGTATTTCCTTGGGTTATGCCAATGGACTGCAATTAAGCAATATCAATGTTTTTGATGTGGATCGCAAGGGAATTGCGGTGGGGGATACTAATGGCGCACAAATCACTAATGTTAATGTGCATTCAGTCAATTTAGCAGCCCATCACGCCCAAAGTCATGATGCGGCTGGGATTAAATTTTTTAATACCAACGATGTTGTCCTAAAAGATAGCTATTTTGAAAAGATTAACGCTTATCATATCTGGAACGACACCACGAATGGCACTATCCTCGAAAATAACACCATCAGTAACGTGGGTACAGACTTCTTAGCCCCCAGCTTTAATACTAATGTGAACATCGCGGGAATTTATAACGAGAAAAGCTCTAATTCAATTGTTCGCTATAACGAGGGTACAGCAATCGGCAATTTTGCAGCGTTTAACGCCACGGAGTTTTCTACTCAAACCATGACCCTTGAAGATAACAACTTCTCCAAAATGGAACTAGGCACCACAGATTATTGGGTCAATCAAGCAGCAGAAATTGCGATCGCCACCACTGAAGATCCTGCTGCGGCTGACTTTAGCCTGTTTGCTCAAGAATACTATGCTCAACTATGATAGATTGACTAGAAATAGTAAATACATCACAATAGCGAACATGCCGAAAAAGCTAGTCGTCGCGACAGGGAATCCTGGAAAATTAGAGGAGATTCAGGAATACTTGAGCGGTTTGCCTTGGGAGTTAGTCCTAAAACCTGCTGACATCAATGTAGATGAAACGGAGTCTACTTTTATTGCGAATGCTCGTCTTAAGGCTTCAGAGGTGGCTAGGGCGACGGGGCAATGGTCGATCGCTGATGATTCTGGACTAGAGGTAGATGCCTTGGGTGGTGCGCCAGGAATATATTCAGCCCGTTATGGGAAGACTGATCAAGATCGCATTAACCGTTTGCTCAAGGAGTTGGGGGATAACCAGAATAGACAGGCACAGTTTATTTGCGCGATCGCGATCGCTAATCCTGAAGGAGAAATTATCTTGGCAACAGAAGGCATCTGTCCAGGAGAAATCTTGCACAGTCCCCGTGGCAGCAGTGGCTTTGGCTACGATCCGATATTTTATGTGACCTCTCAACAACAAACCTTTGCTGAAATGTCTCCCGCAACTAAAGGCAGAATCAGTCACCGAGGAATCGCTTTTGTTCAGTTAATGCCAGAATTACAGGAATTATCTCTTAGTCTTTGATGAGTTCGGAATTCGGAGTTCGGAATTCGGAGTTCGGGAAAGTTTGCTAGTGAGTATATAGCCAGCCGTAGCCAATGAGAGCGATCGTCCACATGCTGCCATAGATATAACCCAATCTTTTTTTGTAAGCTTTTGATTCAGATTTTTTGAAGGCGAGATGAATTGTTAAGGCAACAGGAGTTAGCCCAAATAGAATTGATAAAGCGATCGCCATACTATTTTCCATATACTTAATTTTTATAATCAAATTATTATAGTAAAAATCTTGAAAACTCC
>JBEANW010000182.1:0-3539 GCA_041165225.1 Cyanobacteriota bacterium
GAAAACAACACGGTTGAGGTTCGAATTTTCGGCGGCGGATTTGCCAATTCGGAGCCGATTCGCATCGAGCAGGACGGAAACTTTGCCACAACCACCAATGCAAACAGCTTAGGTACATACAGCGTCGTATTGAGCGTCTTCCGGGGAGTCCCCTTCCCTCGAACGATAGTATTTCAGGCGTTCGGGTTGAATAGTGGACGCCAATCGTCAAAAGCTGGATTCACAATCTGAGTCGGGTACTGCTAATGGACAGAACAGGGGGCTACATAGGTAGCGCGGTTTGCACTATTTATGTAGGATCAACAGATTAAAATGTTGCATGCAAAGGAGAGAATGAATCCAGCCATTACAATTTTCATCTATGACGATCTCTTAACCTTAATTCAGGGTACAGTTCAGTTCGTGGAAAGACTATCCAGCATATCATATCCCGCCACCTAACAAGGTTTTGCAACGGAACGGAGCGTCACGCTATCTTCACGCTTATTTTGCATCGCCGCCCGCCACTCACTTTGGCCGTTAGTTTATTTTCTCTCACTTAAGCTAAAGCCAGATGCGATCGCTCAATAACTTTTTCGTAATCAGCACTTTAGCGCTAAACACTATTTAAATTGGTATGAGTAGGGGAGCCGAAACCCCAGTATCCTCTGGGGGTAATCATCCATTCGGCATGGTTGCGGGTAGTGGTATTACCGATAATTACCGTGGTAAGCATATCAATCGGTTGCTCCAGCATTTTCTCGACCGTGGTCAAAATCACCTGTTCATCATCCCGATATGCTCCGTGGACGATCGCCACTGGAGTATCTGGAGAACGATGTTGAGCGAAAATTTCTTGGGCGGTAACAATTTGTTGGGTGCGAGTTTGCGATCGCGGATTATATAGCGCCGTAATAAAATCACCAGTAGCCGCTGCGGTGAGCCTTTTTTGGATCATTTCCCAGGGGGTTAATAAATCACTGAGGCTAATGGCACAAAAGTCGTGCATTAAGGGTGCGCCTACTCTAGAGGCTGCTGATTGCAGGGCAGAAATACCAGGAAAGACTTGAACTTGAGGAGATTTACCATCCCAGCCACTAACCTGTAATTCTTCTAAGACTAAACCTGCCATACCATAGATACCACAGTCACCAGAGGAAACTACCGCCACCGTCAGACCCCACTGGGCTAATTCAATGGCTCGCTTGGCTCGCTGCTGCTCTTGAGTAATGGGAGAAGCTTCTACGATCTGTCCTGGGCGTTTTAAGGATTGAATTAACTCGATATAGAGACTATAGCCAATCACCACGTCTGCTTCCGTAATCGCAGTTTTAGCCGCAGGGGTAATTTGATTTAAGTTCCCAGGGCCAATGCCCACTAGATATAGCTTGCCTGTTCTGCCAAGATATTCTTGCTCTGCTTGGGCGATCGCAATTGTCACCCCCCCAGGAGAACTATCGGCTTTAAAGATCTGTTTAGATATGAGTAAGTTTTCCCCTGCCAACACCGCCGCAGCTTCCGCGACGCTAGCAGTCCCCACTTCCTGCTTAACTACTTCAGAAGGGGTTGGCACTTCAACCTGATTGAGTTGCTCTGCCGTAAAGGTTTTAAAGACTAAATTGCGTTTTTGGCATACTTCTAGAATTCCCGCCTCGTCGGCTTTGAGGTCAATACTGGCAATGCCAGCGATCGCCTCTGTCGCAAAGTGATAAGTCTGACAGGTTTCATCAATTGCTGTCTCAATTAGTTCTGTAGGGGTATGACGCTCACAACCCAGACCAATCCATAATACCCTAGGATGCCAATGTACTTTCGGGAATTCATGGTCAAGGGGCTGTCCCCCGAATGAATTCGGGGTAATTTTTCTTTTTGTAGGACTGATCCAGATTCTTGCTTGTGGCTTCTCCTCTTCCTGGGGATCAGAAAAACCGAAAGCGAAGGGGTGCTGCTCAGGTAGATGTTCCTGCCACAAGAGAGAACCAGCTTCTTGAATTACCTCAATTCTTCCTTGTTTAGCAATTGCCGCCATCGTGCCAGTCCAATCTCCCTCTCCCTGTCGCCAACCATAAGTAAGTCCGAAGGTATCGATCGCTGGTAAGGACAAACCGTGAGCTGCACCAGTAATAATGGGAGTTGCGCCAATGGTTGTGGCGATCGCCTGAGCTAAAAGATCTGCTTTCCCCAGATGCCCACTGCAAAAACTGATCACATACTGTCCTTGAGCATCAATCACCACTACCGCTGGATCTTGGGACTTATGGCGTAACAAAGGCGCAATCAACCGTACCACTGCCCCCGCCGCCAAGCAAAAAACAAAAGCCTGATGCTGACTCCAGATAGCAGCCAGATGCTCCCCTAGAGAATTCTCGTATTGTTGAGCGTTCCCCCAGGGTTCTACCGAACTAGGTAGCCAGAGGCTAATATTTGCATCTTGAGTTAAGGCTGCCATTACCTGTGCCGCCTGGTGATTAGTGGCGATCGCTGCAATGGGAGCAAACTGTTCAAAACCAGAATTGTTCAAGATATTGTCCTGATAAGAAGCAGATAGACATCAATAAATTTACCGCAAATTCCTGTGCTTAAACAAAAACTTGCAATTTTAGCATTTTCACTTATTGATTAACGCCTAAATCAGTGTGAACTGTTTTATATTCCTCATAATCTACCCCCAGTAAACCAGCAAAAGTGCCAGCCCCACGATAGATAAATAACAAAGCCTTAACGATCGCCGCTTTGCCCATAATTGAAGCGGGAATAAAGCCTAAGATACCCAGAAAAATCAAACCCAGCCCTTTAATCATCCTGACTAAGAGTACCTGAAATGAGGGGTATAGCTCTTTCTCCACCAAGCTATGAGTCCCCCAAGTCCGAAAACCTCGATTGAGAATCCATTTTAAGTTAGTACGGGAAGCAGGAATCCAATCATAAACGATCGCTTCATCTGCCCAGACTATTTTATAGCCCGCTTCATCCAGACTCAAAAAGAAATGGGAATCTTCTCCTCCTGTAATGGCAAAACGATCATCAAATATAGGGTCATACTGTCGAATGATTTCTCCTTTAACCATGACATTATTAGTAAATGCCACATGTCGTTTGGCTCCAGTCTGATAACGAGGAGTATCAAACAAGCGTCCTTGTTTAATCCACTGGGGAACATCTTCTTCTAAAAAGTGAGGAATAACTGGTCCCGTGACCACATCCGCCTCATACTTCACCTGGGCAAGCAATAATTCTTCCAGCCAAGAGGGTTCTGGGGTTTCATCATCATCCACCATCACGACAAAATCCGCTGATTTACTAGCTAGACTGACGGATTTATTGCGGGCATAAGTAATTCCCCTTTGGGGCTGGACATCATATCTTAAAGTCCAGGAAAAATCTGCTGCCAGAGACTGACAAACACGTTCAGCAACTTGTTCCGTGTCATTGTCTACCACTATAACTTCAACTTCAGGGCGCTCTAGCTGGGTGAAAGTCAAATTATTAATCGCCTCCAGAAGTCTTCTCAAACCTTCAGGTCGCTTAAAAGTAATAATACAGATAGAAATAAGCATATT
>JBEANW010000183.1:0-2619 GCA_041165225.1 Cyanobacteriota bacterium
TCGACTTTAGTTGACCTGGAATATGGTGATGGTACTTGGATCGCAAGATATAGTGAATATGGTGATAATCCTACTACTAGCTCCTACTACACTAGTGATAATGTAGATCTTTTCCAAGAAGAGATTGTGACCCAGCAAGAGGGAGGATTTGACCTGGTTGACGTTGAATATGTTGATGGGTCTTGGTATGGCGTGTTTAACGAGGGCATCGGAACTGAAAATCCAGATAATACTGGTAATAATGATGTTAATCTCAACTCTTCAGATGCCATAGCTACATTTGAGAATGATACTTTATCTTCGGATATTCTGGCTGATTTTTAATTGAACATCAGAATCTAGTTTATGTAGTGTAAGTCCGATGTTCCAACGTTCACTTGGCTTTAAATTTTAGCTTAAACATGAAAAAGGCAGGCGAAACAGAGGAATCAAAGCTAGTTGATCATTGCTGCAATCCAACTAACTTAATTGACTAAATCTGTTTCCAATTTCGCTTTCATCATCGCCAGCAGACTTAACTGCTTAAATGTTTCCGTTCCCATTAAATAAGCTCCCTCTTGTAAATCATTGATTGTAACTAAGCAACTGTTGTAGCAACGCATTTGCAATTTAGAAATGCCGTTGAAAATATCCTGTGGATAGTCTGAACCAAATTTCTCTAAATGTGACTCTAGTTCGTAGGCAAGATTACAAGCAAAGTTGAACTTATCTTTTTCTAGGGACAAGGGCGATCGCGTAAACATAAGTAATTTAGATTACACAAAATTTTCAGACTCCAAGGTACTTCAAGGAAATTAGAATGCCCAGGGATACTTAACAATTAGTAATCTAGATTACATCTATAGCGTTTCTCGAATAAGTGAGATACACCTTGGTTTTGTTTGGGAATAGGGAAAGGGGAAAAAGCAGTAGCTCATGGTTCTGAGAATTGCTATACTCAGTTTTCAGATTAATTTTCAGATTAATTTACAGATCAACTTACTGAACATCCCCTAGGTTAAACAAGAAGGGAACTCCTCCTTTGGAATCGCCACTGGTAACTAAAACTCTGGGCATTTGCGCCCCACCTTCCCGCCAAGCTTCGATCGCTTCTTTTTGCAGTACCAATTGTCCCCCCTGCGCTCTAAGGGTTTCAGCTAAAAGTCTTTGAGCTTCGGCTTTACCTTTGGCACGGTTAATATCTGCTTGAGCTTGTTGTTCTGCTTCCCTAGCAACATATACAGCCCTTTGGGATTTTTGTTCGGCAATCTGCTTTTCTTCTACTGCTTTAGCAAATTCAGGGGAAAAACTCAGGTCAACCACACTAGTATCCAGGATCAGAATACCGTATTTATCCAGGCGATCGCTTAAAGCGTTATCAAAGTCTTCTTTTAGTTCATCTCGTTTGGTAATCGCTTCTTCTACAGTTCTTCTGGCAGCAGCGATTTTAAATGATTCTTGAGTTTGGGGGGCAATAATTTTCGCCACAATATTCTGTAATGTTCCTTGAGTACGACGAATTTCCACTACCTGTAAGGGGTCTAAACGAAAGTTAATGGCGAAACTAGCTTTAAGATCTTGTAAATCTTTGGTGGAACTTTCCGCAGGTACTTCAAACTTTTGCACCGTCAGATCGTAAACATCGACGTTAGAAACTAAAGGGGGACGCAGATGAATTCCCTCTAGCAATACACCGTCTTGTGCTTTGCCTAAAATGCTCAAAACCCCAGCCTGACCTGGATTAAGAATCACAAATGAATTAAAAGCAATCAAAACAAAGGCGGCGACGATGATGCCACCCAGTAATGGCCGCCAACTATTAGGTGACTGAGTATTCAAGCTGATATCTCCTCGCATATGTTATGTATAGAACCTAGCCTGCTTATAGCTTATAGCTAGGGGGAAGCTTTCATCGTATCGTATTTGAGGATTGAGCAGTGATTCAAACTATTCGAGACTACTATCAAATTAGCGATCGCCTGGCAACATCAGGACAACCAACTCCCCAACAATTTGCATTCATCGCCCAAGCGGGTTATCAAGTTGTAATTAATTTAGCCACTTCCAATTCAACCAACGCTCTAGCCGAGGAAGGAATAATCGTTACTGATTTGGGCATAATTTATGTGCAGATTCCTGTAATTTGGGATGAGCCTAAACTGAAAGATGTGGAAATTTTCTTCAAGATCATGGAATCCTTTGACGGTGAAAAAGTTTGGGTACACTGCGCCAAGAATATGCGGGTGTCTTGCTTTATCTACTTTTGGCAGAAATACGTTTTGCATTTATCAGAGGAACAAGCCAGCTATCCAATGAATCAAATTTGGCAACCCAGTGGAGTCTGGCAAACACTAATCGAACAAGCAGAAACTAGTTTCGTTAAGGGGAATTAATCGTACGCTGTCACGCATTATTATTTATTACTGAGTTTGTGATGTATCGTTTGCGTCGTCGTCTTCAAAAGGAACAGTTTCTTATGAATTCTAAAAACTTTAAACTACCACAATCGCTGAACTGAAATAGTCCTTGAAGTCTTCTAATGGTTCGTCAAAATCATCAGACATTTCGATTAATCCTTTGGCACTACCAAATTTAGGATGGGGTTTCACGGGAGTTGTGGGAGTAAGTTTAACAAAAGTG
>JBEANW010000184.1:0-8572 GCA_041165225.1 Cyanobacteriota bacterium
GTTCAGCAAATAGACGTAAGCAAACAAAATTTATCAAAAAAGCTGTAAGCCAATAGCCTTAGTAGCTATCTGGTTCAATACCTTTTTTGATTGCAGCTCATAGCTTATATAGTTATTCCAAATAAAAAACACAGGATTTATGTAAGGGCGAATGGCGACGCGAAGAACGCGATATGCCCTAAAGGACTAACGGCGGCTTTTGGGTATGAATCTTCACACCCAAAACGCGCCTTAACTTCGTGTCGCGGAGCGGTATGCTAAACCATTTGCGAAGCTACATGCGGCTTAAGCCTTTGTCCTTTAGGACTAATCCTTTAGGACATTCGCTCCTACGATTAATTGAATTGGGCGCGAAATTTTAAAATGCAAAAGCTAATTGGAATGACTATAGCTTAAGGCTAACAGCTAGAGCGAAGCCCTTTATAACGGATTTTGACGGAATAATGCTTGCAATTTCTAGATAGCTTATTAATTGATTTCTTTGCCCTAAGCTATAGTTATCTCAGACAATTTGTTTCCACTTTTTTAGCAACTTTTAGCTTTATTTCTAATCGTCAAAATGATGCTCTGATTGAAGTAATATATCAGTATATAGAAGTAATAATAACTGTAAACATTAGCTAGCTTATCAATTGTATAGCAATTTTCAGAACCATGAGGTACAGACTTAGTAGGTTGGGTAGAACCAAGCGTGAAACCCAACAAAATGTTATTAATGTTGGGTTTCGTGCCTCAACCCAACCTACAATTTTATAGATCATCTCTTATCAATTGTATAAAATATAATCGGTAGTTCAAGAATCAGTATAGCCAAACCATGTGGGGTCGATATAATTAATCCGAGCGCAGGGTTCGAGGGCCGATAAAATAGTTTTGCCATAGCTACGGAAATTAACCCGATTGTCCAACAGCGCAACGATACTTTGGGATTCTCTCAGGGGAACAGTAGTCTGTTCTAAAGTTTTTAAAGCCGCAGGCAGTAAGTACAATCTAAACCAGTCTTGACGTTGATCTTTATAGTATTTAACTAAGTTGGCTACCAAGGGATTCTCTAGGGAGGGAATTGGCAAAGTGGCAATAATTAACAGCCTAGGTATGGGTAAAGATTCTTGGTGTTGATTCCAAAATGACCAACCGCAAATCAAGATACTATCCTCCAACACTTTTTTGTTTTCGACCCTCACTCTCGAACCAAATTCCCCTGCTAAGACTGAACCAACTTGTCCTTGCAGGGGTACATCATCCGCAATGACAACAATCAGACTCTTGATATTACTACTGAGTCCTACCAGCAGTAAACTCTCCTCCAAAAACGCCCGCCGAAAATCGCGAGAATTGGGCATAGGGAAGCGATCTGGCAAATAAAGTTGAATATGATTGTTTTGTCGATTAGGGGTGAACTTAAGAGTCAAGATCTCCGAATTTAAGCCGACTCGCTGTCGATAAGTAGTTGCTTCTGGTTCGGTATCCAAAAAGCTACCAATCACCACTATCGGCTGCTGTTGCCAAATTGGTCGGAGATTGTTACTTACTCTAGCTGGAGCGAGGTTAATAGTCAGAGAACCCCGATCGCGATCGCGAGCAATCCAAGATATATTCGACTTATTTGCCACTTGTTGCCAGAATTGTTTAAATTTTCCCTCTAGCAATTGTTGTTGATTTAGGGTTTCGCAGAGGCAAGTAATTAGTTCTAATTCCGATGTCAGTAAGACATAGTTACGATAGGGATTTTCAGGACGAGCAAAAATTGATTTGGTCAGCTTGATTCTCGTATTACGAATCAACTCTTGAGCTTGGGGGGTAGATTGAAGCAAAGCATCCCAATCCCCAGCGGTAATACTGATGGTTAACAACTGTCGAGTCCATTCCTCTAGGTTATCGGCACGATCAATAATGGTGGGAATGTTCCCAGGAAACCGATGCTGTTGCTCCTGTTGCTCTAGAGTTCCTAAGCGATCGCTCAACCAACTTTGGGGGGAAGTGAGTAATAGTTGATCGTCTTTTTGCCAGCGATCGCCGATCCGCACTTTCTTGGTGATACCCAGCCATTGCTGTAGCTGGGGAATTTCTTTCTCCAGCAGGTATTTTTGAGTAGCGATCGGTGCGACGATAACCACTGACCAGTTTCCTAGGAGTATCGGGGTGAGATAGCTCAGACAATATTTACTCACACTACTTCCTGTCTGCATCAGGGCGGGACGATTTAAACGCAAAGCACGGGCAATCAACCGCGCCATAGTCAAATGATGGGGAAAATTCCGATTCCCATGTTGACGTAAAAAATCTCGCAGGGAAGAATGCACATCTACTTCGATCACAGGGCTATTGTTTTTCCCAAAAAATCAAGTTGTTTCTGGTAATTTGCTTCATTGGCAGAGCATGAGTATAGATTTCCTTTGCTAATCATAAACAACCGTTGGCTTAGTTCGAGTTACTTTTTGACAACATCCTTAATTTTCACTCGGATACATTTACATTTTGCGGAAAATCACCAGGCTTGACTGTAAGAGTTTTAATCTTATCTTTTCTGATGATCTTTACTTTTAATTCTGTACCGATTTCACTGGCATCTACCTTTTCTTGGACTTCGAGAGAAGTTTTCACGTCCAAATCGCCGATCTGACTAATCACATCCCCTGGCTGAAAGCCACTTTTAGCCGCAGGCGAACGGGGAATAACTTTAGCCACCAAAACTCCTGATACTTGGGTAATTTTAAAGTCAAATTCCTGACTAGCATTAATCTCTTGAGTAATTTCTTGGTTGAGGTCAACCATCTGAATACCTAAATAGGGATGCTCTGCCTGTCCCTTCGCAAATAGCTGGTTGGCAATTCTAGAGGCTGTTTCAATCGGGATGGCAAAGCCTAATCCTTGGGCATCGGCACGAATTGCTGTGTTGATGCCAATGACTTCCCCTTGGGCGTTAAGCAGTGGCCCTCCAGAGTTACCAGGGTTAATTGCTGCATCAGTTTGAATGAATCTGACTCGCTTATCGGGGACTCCCACTTGAGAGCTAGAACGGTCTAGAGCGCTAATGATGCCCACTGTCACCGTGTTATCCAACCCTAGAGGATTACCAATGGCGATCGCCCATTCTCCAGGAGTCAAATGTTCAGCATCACCGAAGTTAACCGTCGGCAAGTCTTTCCCATCGATTTTAACCACCGCCACATCCGTAAAAGAATCAACCCCTAATACTTTACCCTTATAGGAAGTCCCATCCTTAAGAGTTACCTGAACTGCCTCTGCGCCATTGACTACGTGAGCGTTAGTAATGAGACGACCATCAGAGGCAATGATAAAGCCTGAACCCGTTCCCCGTTCAATTCGTTCAGGTACAGTCTGAGGATTTTGACCTTCATCCTTGCCAAAAAAACGCCGTAGGAGAGGATTGTTGAGATTTTCTGGTAAAGTAGCCGAGATTTTGCGTGACGCATCGATTCTCACCACCGCTGGGCCGACTTTTTCTACCGCCGTGGCAATAAAATTAACGTCGCGATCGCTATCGTTGGAAGCAGTATGGGAGGGGATAGGAATTGCTGAAATCGGTACTTTAGCTTGGGTTACTGTTGTTGATTTTTGGGCTTGATAAGTTCCCCAGAAGCCTAGACCACTTCCAAGAGCAAAGATTCCTAAATAAACACCTAGCTTGTTAGAAAAGAATTTCATTTTATTTTTTGATGCTGGGTTGATTCCCTGATCGCAATCCTGATCACAATTATTGCAGACAAAAATCAATAAAGTTTTCCTAATCTCAAATTAGACTGCTGGCTAATAGCAGATAATTTCTTTAGGATAAAATCAAAGCCTTAATTTCCTTTACCTGGGCTATATATTCAGTGTCACTCATGACGGGAGTTAGGTTATCTCCCGCAATAGGGATATTCAAATCAATCCAAGATTTACAACCGCCGTAAACATCTTCATAAGGAATAGCTTGAGGTGTAGCCAGACGATAAACTCTCAGCAACAATACAGTCAATTGTCTTTGAGGTTGCCACTTAAGACGATCTCTAATCATCTGCTCATGCCAAATATGATATGGATGCAATGCTTCAATTTGTTCTTGCTTGCTCACAGGCAAAACGTCAGTGATTTCGGCACGGCTTTGAATTGTTATGGTGTCAGGATGCCACCCCGATTCTACAGGAATTACTTGTGCAGCGTATTCTGGTTTGAGCAACTGGGGTTTTTGGTGTTCGTAAGTGGGATAGAGCCATACATAATGATGCTGAACCTGAAAATTGGCTTCACGGATGCCACCTTTGCGGAGCAGAACAATTGTCTTGCCTCGGGTTAAAGCCTCAACAGCGATCGCCCATTCTTTTAAAGCGTGGTTAAGCTGCTGGTTAATTAGTACCATAGCTAGTTTATCAGGTGATTTTTATACAGTATGGAGTCGGGATGGCTAGAAAAGGTCGATATATCTATTTACAGTTTAAGACCCCTAATACCGCGAGAAAACAATATGCCTGTGATTGTACCTTTTCTATCGACGGAATGATAGATGCTGTCAGAAAAGCTTTCAAGGTAGCTGCATTGGTCACAAGTTAAGCTTGCAGGCTAGTTGTCAAAGATGGTTTGGGAGGAGACTGAAAGAAAAACTGGTCATCACCTCGCTTTTTGTCTGGAAAGGGAGCAATGATTAACTTTGGCTTTCGTTTTCGCTGTCTTTTAACAGTGCCCAAACATTTTCTAATTTCAATTAAGCGAAGAGTAACTATGGGAGTCTTTTTTGTTCCCGAGCCGATTTTAACCAAGCGATCGCGTAAGCTATAGCTATTGGTAAAGACTTGTTGATATTCAATTGAAGCATTAATTTTAATGCGAGTAATGAAGTATCGCGCAATTGAAAACCTTGCCAATTGACGGGCAAGATGCGATCGCAACCCTAATTCTGGAAGAACTCGAACTCGTAAAGCTTATCGACAATTCAATCAAGATCCGAGACACCCACTGTTGCTTGACCAACTGTAGAAACACCAGCTAACGTTAATTGCTAGTTTATTTAGGAAAATTTAACCAGCTATTTTTATCTATCGCTTTTCTCTCAAAAAAAATAGCCGAGGATTAACTCGGCTTTTGTCATTAACTATTGCTCTTAATCTACTACCATTTAAGTAAATTAAACTGCTCCATATCGATGGTGTTGCGGTTGCGATAAATAGCCAACACAATTGCTAATCCGACCGCTGCTTCCGCTGCGGCTACAGTAATTACAAATACGGTAAATACTTGACCTCGAATATTTTCTGGATCTAAATAATTGGAAAATCCTGCCAAATTGAGATTAACCGCATTGAGCATCAACTCAATCGACATCAAAACTCGTACTGCATTACGGCTGGTAATTAGACCATAAATTCCGATACAGAATAGTGCTGCTGCTAGCAACAAGAAATATTCTAACTGCACTTTTTTACTTCTCCTTACTCACTTGTTGATTAATTAATTAGGACTAATTATGCTGATCGCTATCACTACTCAAGGTAGCTAACTCACGAGGACGCTCAGGCAAAGTTAACTTTGTGCTGATAGTATCGTCAGTAACCAAAGATTCAGGAATTAAGTCACGACGTGCCAAAATAATTGCGCCCACCATTGCCATCAGCAGCAATACTGAAGCCAATTCAAAGGGTAATAGATAATCACTAAAGAAATGTTCCCCTAAAGCCACAACTGTATCCTCTATAGGAACAGAGGTAGTATCAATCGACCAAGGGGTAGATAGAACCATTGTTCCCAGTAGGGCAAAGAGTCCGAAGCAGACTACGGCAGTTGCGACTCGACGCAGGGTATGTCCAGGAAGTTCGACATAATCTTCTTGCTTATTAACCAACATGATCGCGAACAAAATCAGGACGTTAACTGCACCGACATAGACCAAAATTTGGGCCGCTGCCACAAAATCGGCATTGAGCAGAATGTACAAACCAGCGATGCTGATAAATACTCCTGCCAACAAAAAAGCCGAATGGACAATTTTAGGTAGCAGCACAACCCCCAAGGCTGTACCAATCATCATTAACCCTAAAATGCCAAAAGAAACGATCTGCACCCCTTCAGCTAAATTCACTCTTTTCTCCTCTTGCTAAATTACTTGATCAAAAATCTGGCTCTATCCTTCTTTTACCGCTTATTCTTTGGGTTTAGCAGCTTCAATCTCTTCTAAGATATCTTCTGTACGTTTTCCTGCTCGTTGCGCTCCCTTGGGTAAACCATGGGGTTCCACCACCCCTTTAGGTAGATAGGCAAACTCTTTGAGGGGCGTTACCATCGGATCTTGAGTTACTTTGTAAGGCAAGCGTCCTAAAGCCACACTGTCGTAGTTCAGTTCGTGACGATCATAGGAAGCCAATTCGTATTCTTCCGTCATGGACAGACAGTTAGTGGGACAATATTCGACGCAGTTACCACAAAAGATACAGACCCCAAAATCAATACTGTAATGCTTGAGTTTTTTCTTTTTAGCTACCTTGTCGAATTCCCAATCAACTACAGGTAAGTTAATCGGACAGACACGAACACATACTTCACAGGAGATACACTTATCAAATTCGTAGTGAATTCTACCGCGATAGCGTTCGGAAGGAACTAGTTTTTCGTAGGGATATTGCACGGTGATCGGACGACGCTGCATATGGTCGAAGGTGACGGAAAGACCTTGACCAATGTATTTAGCAGCTTGCCAACTTTCTTGGGCATAGTCCTGCACTTGTTTGAGGATCTTAAACATGGTGTTTACTGTACTTTATTTTTAAGTTAAATACTGTTTGCGCTGATTAGCCACCGAAAGCTACAGGAAAAGATAATTTCAAGGCAGCAGTAATCAACAGGTTAGCCAGAGAAACTGGTAAGAGGAATTTCCACCCTAAGTCTAGCAACTGGTCAATCCGCACACGGGGTACAGTCCAACGCAAGAGGATAGCGAGGAAAACTAAGAAATAAGCTTTAGCCAGGGTCATAATAATCCCCAGAGAAGCAGTCAAGACCTGTAGCCAAGGAGTAGTATCAGCAACACCAATCCATTCAGCTAAATGATCTAAGGGAATGAAGAATTCCCAACCACCTAAATAGAGGACAGCGAACACTAACGCTGACAGTACTAAGTTCACATAAGAACCCAGGTAGAACAAAGCAAACTTCATTCCTGCGTACTCTGTTTGATAACCTGCCACTAATTCTTCTTCTGCTTCAGGTAAATCGAAGGGAAGACGCTCACATTCCGCCAGGGCTGCAATCCAAAAGATAATAAAGCCTATAGGTTGTCGCCAAATATTCCAGCCTAAAATGCCGTAGCCTGTCTGTTGATTGACAATATCGATGGTACTCAGACTATTGGACATCATGACGATCGCCAATACTGATAAAGCCAGGGGAATCTCATAACTAATAGACTGGGCTGCTGCTCTTAGTCCGCCTAACAGGGAGTATTTGTTATTGGAAGCGTAACCTGCCATCAACAGACCAATAGGGGCAATACTAGATAAAGAAATCCAGATAAAAATCCCAACGTTTAAATCCGTTACTACCAAGTTTTGTCCAAAAGGGACGATAAGAAAGGACATAAATACGGGAACTACTACTAAGACCGGGCCAAGAGTAAATAACCAAGGATCGGCTTTAGCAGGAATAACGTCTTCTTTGAAAACTAATTTAATCCCGTCCGCCACAGGCTGTAAAACCCCTAAAGGCCCTGCATATTCTGGCCCAATCCGCTGTTGCGCCGCCGCCGAGATTTTGCGCTCCAGCCAAACTACTACTAAAACTCCCACCGTTGCGCCAATGATCATCAACAACATGGGCAATGGTAACCAAATCGCTTTGGCTAAACCAATGGGAAGTCCAAAATCCTGGAGAGTTTGGACAAAACTTCCTTGTAAGTCGATTCCTGAATTCATATTTTATCTGCTGTATTGGATTTGGATTAAGCTAATCTCAGACTAGATCTTGAGTTTAGACAATTTTCTGCTCCTTATCATTGCTAGTATATCGTTGTCCGCTGTACCCTAAATTTTGAATTTGTTATAAAAGTTAAATAACTGCATTTAAATCGAAAACTTGGTCAAAAGCGATCGCGAAGGTTAGGCATATCTGGTGGACAACAAGCTATTTCTGAAACGATTACCTGCTTGTCTTGTATTATTTTGCCTACTCAAAAAGGCGATCGCTAGGCAAAAAAGTCCACAACACTTTGTTGGTCGATAATGTTATTAACAAAAAGAGGCGCGCCCGTTCCCAGATTTCCTTGATCGTCAAAGTAATTGGTGATGGTCAGATCATCGCTGGCTTCGGCAACACCATCACGACTAATATCGATAATTAGACTAGTACCAGACTTCTCTAGACCAACAATTCCTTTTTCTGGACGAGATAATTCAATAGCTGCGTCACCCCACGTATCAGGGTCATTCAAAATTGCCAAAGCATCATTAACAGATATATTGTTTGAATAGGTAGTACGTAGAGTATTAATATAAGTGTTTTCCGCAAGAATATGAACATAATCATCATCATTTGGCGACTCATCCTTAATCACACTTCCTCCACCATTTGCTAAAGAGATGAGATA
>JBEANW010000185.1:0-5542 GCA_041165225.1 Cyanobacteriota bacterium
TTATGGTGACCTTGGTGCATGGGGAGCTGCATTGAATCGAATTTTTAGTTGTTTGACTAAAAGTTATATGTACTTACCGGCGCGTTCTGTTGGTTTTTTCGATTCTAAGTTGGATGATCTTGAGAAATTTTACTCGGAAAAGTGTAAGATTTCGGGGAGTGATGAAGTTGTTGATTTAGCCTACAGTATGGTCAAAGCTGAGGATTTGGATGGAGAATTATCGGATTCGGAGGAAAAGGTGCATTTTGACAGAGAATTATTGGATTTCAGTAGAAATGTAGCTGATCGTGTGGCTAAGTCTTCAATCGCTTCATCAATGCATCGATCATTTGCTTCTGGATCTGGATGTTAGATTGGTAGATTTTAATTAAAATTTTTTAAAAAACTATAAAAAAAATGTCAGAAGTTAAAAGAAAACCTTTGGAATTTACTATCAAGAAGAAGATTGCTCGTAAGCTTAGTTTGGCTAGCATGAGTTCTTTGTCTAGTCCTAGTGTGCTCAAGGGACACTTGAAAAAAAATGATGATGTTGTAGAATGTGATGATAGAGGTGATGCGTTTATTAGGGCTAGGGACAATGCCAAGGATAAGTATAATTTGGATTTGGGTACGCTTACCCAGTAGATTGAGAAGGAATTGTCTAGTAGTAGTAGTAACCTTGGGGATGCTACTTGCTGGACACCAGAGGCAATATTGAATTTGATAGATGGGTTACGTGTTCCACTTGAGTTGATTGTTCACATAATTTAGGCTGTTAAGAGTGCACTTAAATAATTCAAGTTTTTGTTCCGTACCTTAATACCCTTTGTAGAGGAATTTATCGAGACTCTGAAGTCGAAATTAAAAATTTTAACTTAAAAAATTATAAAAAAAATGGAATTAGAGGTTAGCCGTAGGAATCGTGGTACTTCTTAGACCAAGAAACCTGAATTCACTGATGTTTCTGATAGAAAAATGCAAGTTGTTTAAAAATTGTTCAAGGATCCATTTTTTATAGCCAATGTTATCGATCCTTAGATCAAAAATAGTTTTAAGCCATCGGATTCTGCTTCTTGGAAAACATGGACTAGTGGACCAGATTAATCAGATTGTAAATCTATTTAGCTTTATAATGACTGGGCTGATGCTATGTTGTTCAAATTGTTTGATGATGTTAAATCTGATGAATATAAAGGAACGTCAGCAGTGTGGCTTAGTCGTTGGCCTAATGTTTTGAATATGACGAATTTTGTTCCTGCACCGTTTGTTCGTTGGGATCATTTGTTGATGAGTATTTTTATTAGGAGATACAATTTCTCTATGCGTATTGATGGGTAACGTTTACATTATAGAGTTTGTTTGGGTTGGTTGATGCTTTGTTATCACCCTGATGGACTTTTGAAGGATGTGATTCTTCCTGGAAATTTCAACTGGGATGATTTTTGGCCAAATTCATAGTTGCTTAAGAATGCTCAGCGTTTAGGAATTTAGAGCATAGATTAACTCAAGGAAATGCGTTTGCTCTATATCAAATACTTGCCTGAATTCTCAGATCATATATCGTCTTTCGGCAAACCTTTGTCTCATTGTTATACTATGACTCAATTTGATAACATAGCAAAGACTATGTTTACTGGCGACTATGACAGAACATCTTCAATTGTATTTTATCTTGGTGATTTGGGTGATGAGGATGTTGCTAAGGCAATCCAAGATGAAGTTGGTGATGCTAGCATTGATTTTTTCTGGAAATCAGAAGATCTTCGTTAGTAGTAGCTGATTTTATTTCTTGATGCTGTTAAATTCGATGAGGGTGATACTTTGGATTCTATTCGTACATTACAATTGCTTCACAAGTATGGCTCTTTTAAAATTGGTGTAGATTCTAGCAAGTCTAAAAGATCTTCATCAATTAGAAAGTAGTCAATGCAAAAAATTGAGAAACAGTAGTTAGATCAATTGAAATTAAAAGGTATGAGGGATGTTTCTCTTGAAAAAGATACCATCACTAAAAATCTGAAGAAAAATAAGACTACAATTGCGGTACCTTCAAAGCCGACAAATAAGGGCAATTCTAATTCAATACAACTATCTCAGAGACAATCTAGTCTACCACGTAACGAGGTATCAAGCAATACTATGATTTAGTAGCAATAGACGGGTAATGCAAATGGGAATGGATATATAAAATTTGTCTAGGAATTACCTGAAAATTTTACTGCTTTTACCTAATTGACAAAGCATTAGGCTGATACTATTACTGATGCTATTGCTGAATATCCTACTTTTTCCAAACCGGATTTTGATTCTCTTGATAAGGTTTATTCAAAGGAGGTTGTTGGTAGAATTTATGATGATGCACTTGCGGATCAAAAACTTGTTGTGGCACGTTATTTTTTTGGAATTGTGGATGAAGATGATCCTGAGCGAGGTGAGTTGTTGAAGATTCATGATGCGCGTCTTCAAAATATTATAAAAAAAAATATGTAAGGGCAAGCTTAGGGTGGTTCTCGGGTTCCAGAAATGTTAGATGGTGAAGAGCCAAAAATCAGTGAAGAGGATAAAGATGAGGAATACAACGATGTTGAAGGAATTGATAGTGACTATGATGATACGCATAGGAAATATGGTTCTTTTTAAAAGGACCGCCAAGCACGCTATGTTGCACTTTATACCAAACCAAAAGCTGGTGAGTCTACGGACCATAAATTTGGCGATGTAACTACGTTGAAAGGTAGGCATGTTGGGTAGTATGGAATTTTGCCTGATAAAGCTTGGGATGCGATTAAGAAGACTGCTGATGGTAAAATTGGTATCTAGCAGCGTGGATTGTTGCGTACAGTTTATGGAGGAGCTATGGCACCTTTTAGGGAAAAGGTTGCTAATGCTGCAAAAGATGATATTGATGATCAGTATGCTTAGGTCGTAAAAGCTATTGAATCGTAGTTAGGAACACGTACCAAATCTTCCGTGTGGTAGGGTCGTCTTATGGCATAGAAGGCTATTTGGGATTTGTGGATTGATTATGTTAAAAATGTCTTGCTCGCTGGTGTCAAGGGTGAGCAAGAAAAGTGGGATTTTAAACCACATACGATTGGATATGGCGACCATGCTATTCTTAATTTGACTGATAATCTTGTTGATATGCAAATTTATCTTAGGGGGAATATGAATTTGAATGACGATGAAAAGATAACATTGATGGTTAACTTAAAAACTAGTGTGGCGACAGAGTTTTCGAGCATACAATCTGCAGAATAGGAGAGAGATGCGATTCTTAAGGCTCATCCCAACTACATTGGTAAACTTCAGGTTTTAGTAGACGGTACGGGTACTTATGGTATTTTTCTCAAACTTCGTGTTTACATGAAAAATACTAGCGAATTGAAGTGGAGACCTACTGCCAAGTATGGTCCTTTTGACGTTCTTTATACTAAAGTTGGAACTTTCAAAAAAAATTACATTGATGCTAGTGCGCTGAATGGCGCTGAAACTTTTGACGAAATTGAAAAGGGCTAGGATTCGTTATTCTATGATAAAATTGGTTTCGAAATGGAGATTTAGATGAAGGAGACGACCCATGACAATGGATTCCTTTATGGAAAGGAGACCTTTAAGTTTGACAAATTTGTTCTGGTTGGCGATCACAGGACGCTTATGGGATTGACTGGTTTAATCAATAATTCATCATTTTCTAGGTTGAAAAACTATCCTATTTATCTCTTGTTTCTCAAGCTCAATTTTACTCTTGCTAAGTGGTTCTATGGTAAAAAGTCTGCGTTGTAGAAAATCAACCAAGAGAGAGTTTAGAATTACTTGCGCAAAGACACTAGTGACTTGAAGAAAGTTATGCATTTCTTCGGAGGCAGCACCGATTTTATTGACAGAAGGAGATAACTAATTTAACTTTAAAAATTTATAAAAAAAAATGGAACTTGAATACTCGACCTTTGATAGGGGTGGATAAAAGATTATGGCCGACTTTGCCGAGTCGGAGATAAACTGGGCCTCCTTCTGTGCTATGCCAGACAAGGTAGCACCTGTGAAGATGCCTTCTCTTTTCCCAGTACCAACGCATATTGTGAGGAGAAGGATGACTAAAACTTTGGATGCTTATAGATTTGATAAGTTGATGTGGTCTCCTGAGTATGTTTATGGACAAGGAGTATTGGCTGCTCGCCCATCTGCGTTTCATTCTTAGGGATCTCCTATTTTACCTACTAATAGTATTTATGATACTGTTCGACTTGTTACTGGAGCTTTTAGTGTCACAGGTGGTGCTGAGGCAGTTTATAGGTATCCCGAATCTTGGGAGTCGAATATTCCTCAGATGAAATTTCCATTCGATGTTACTGCTCCACTTGGTGATGCTATATGTGCGGGGGGTCAGCGTTTGATTGGGGCTGTTATAGAGATTGAATATTTGGGCAAAGTAGACAACATTGAAGGAATAGTTGAGATCGCGATGAATACGAATACAGTGAATACTAAACATTGTGTCGCTCCGCTCGAAGACATTAATTTTTTCAGTGAAGATGCTATTCAGTAGGCTCCTTATTACAGGAGGTTTAGATTGTCTGACGGGATCAAGGCTATTTGGTTCCCGATGGATGAAGAAAGGTTCAGTTTTAATGAGTGTTTTCAAACTATTGACAGTAGAGATCCGTTAGTGGTTGGAACTGGTTCTTCTGGGTCACCTTAGTTTTTTGATCAAAACGCTACAAGATGTTTTATCTTTCCAACTAAAAATATTGGGTCTTTGCATGCTACAGTTGGCGATTATTATCTTCCTCCTGGAGCACATCAATATGCTAATGGGCCTTATGATACTAAAACACCTTATAGATAGGACAATGAAGGGCTTCATGAGAAGGCAAGGATTGAGTGGGCAATTAATTTTACTGGGTTGACTCAGTAGTGCCCAGTTAGGATTTACATCAATCAGTATTATGAGACTATACCTCATGAGTCAGAGATGGATAATTTCTTTCCAACCTTAGGACCGGTTGGACATACCGATGTAGCGACTAAGCTGATTAGACAGGTATCAGCAGGGGTTACTCCTACTCCAGCGAATTCTTCGGGTGCGCTGGTGGCTAATGTTCTATCGAAAGTCTGGGAGATAGCGAAGGGAATGGGCGGGTTCGTAAGCAATACTTTGCCCGGATTGATCAATACCGCCGGGACTGTTGCTGGTGGCGTATTTGGAGGACCCTTGGGTGCTGCCGCAGGATCTGTCGTAGGGAATACTGCATCTAGCCTTGTCAGATCTGTCTTGGGCCAGAATTCTAATTCGTCGACTACTGGTACGAATGAAGGGAAGCGGATTTATGAATCAGTCTTTGTTCCTACAGACAAGACCTTAGTTAAGCCCTACAGACGGTAATCCGTACCTCAAGGCCCTTTATAGAGGAATTTATCAAGGATCTAAAGCTACAGCATAACTAATCTTTTGGGTGTTTTTTAACCATAGACGATTTTTTGAGCCAATACTGATCGAACTTTAACTTTTTAGATTTTATGTGTGTGCTGTGGTGTGGGGTTTGGGGTTTGGGGTTTGGGG
>JBEANW010000186.1:0-4138 GCA_041165225.1 Cyanobacteriota bacterium
TCCATTCATAGTAAATTGCGGGCTTTTAACTCAAGATAGCGATCGACTAACTCCGAGGTAATGCGATCGCAGGGGGCATCTAAAACCAAGACTCCTTTTTGTCGTAATTGAGCAAAGGCTAACTGACGTTGGGCTAAGAGATCTAAAGCCACAGCGCGGCCATAGGTGTCTCTGGTATTGTCAGTGTGAGTATGGGCGATTTTTTCCACTAGAGGATCGTTGAGGGTGACACAGAAAGGAAGATAGCGCGGGGCTAAACGCATCATGGCGCTGAGTAATTCACTAGAGGCGGTTACATCGACCAAGTCTGTAATTACCACCACCAAAGCCCGTCTAGTTTGTTGAGTAATGACTTTCGTTACTGCCCCAAGATAATCAGGTTCTAATAATACTGGCTGAATCGGTGTCAGGCGATCGACTAATTTGGATAGATGATGATTGCCCCTTTCGGGGGGTATCCAGGTGGTAATATCGCGGTCAAATACCGCTACGCCGACTTTATCCCCACGGCTTAATCCTGCCATAGCCAAAGATAGAGTAGCATTTAAGCCATAGTCAAATCGTTGTAACTCTCCCACCTTCGCCGTCATTAAACGCCCCCGATCTAAGAGAATAAACAGGGTTTGTTCCTGTTCTGGTTCTAAGACTCGGACTACAGGGCGATCTCGTCGTGCTGTCGCTTTCCAGTCGATTAAACGAATATCTTCTCCTGTACGATATTCCCGCAGTTCAGCAAATTCAGTCCCATTGCCCATTCTTCGCGCTTGACGCATCGCGCCACTATTTTCGATCGCCAGGCGGACAGCTAGTTCTTTCAAGCTCATTAAATCGGGGTGAACTCTGACTTTTTGGGTTGCTGGTATTTTCCAATCTCGCCAAGCCAAACCCAGTTTTCCCAATTGCCGTACTTGCAGATTTCCCCAAGTATATTCCCCCCGATGGTCAGGATGAATGGTGTAGGTTTCTTCCTTCAAGCTATTAGCAGGTAAATTAACTTCCAGAGTACTTTTGTCTACGGTGAATTCTGGCGGGTAAGCATCCCGAATTTGGGCGATCGCTTTTTCTTGACCCGATTTAATCTGTAGAGCGATCGCATTATCTCTGCCTACGGATAACTTGCCAATCTCCTGTCTGGTTACTTCAACCGCATTATTTTTAACCTGAGATGCATCAATGATGGTGGCAACTAATAGACTGAAATTATAAATTCGCAGAAAATTCAAACTAACCTGGCGATTAATCAAAATATCTAATAGTGCAGCGCCTAAGCCACCGATAGCTAAGAGGGCATAACAACGTCGGGATGGAATCATATCTTAATAATTAGCTATTTCCAGCAAATTTTGATCAGGATCGCGAATATAAATCGATGTAATTTTTCCTTTTGCCCCTGTGCGAGTAATTGGACCTAAAACAATCGGGACACCACAGCGATCGCAATGTTCCATGAACTGTGGCAAAGGTACTGAGGTAATTAAACACAAATCAGCAGAACCAGCCGTGGGAGAACCAGCTTTGGGTTCAAATTCTTGACCGAGTTGATGTAAATTAATTTTTTGATCGCCAAACTTTAAAGCATAACGATGGTCACCAAAAGTAATAACTTCCATACCCAAAACTTGATGATAAAACTGACAAGTCGCCTGAATATTTCTTACCGTCAAAACCCAGTGATCGATGCTGGAAATTTTCATTAGTAATCATCTTGGTACAGATATTTGCTTGAGGATTGAGGTAATTACTTCGTCGATCTGAAGATTATCTAACTGTGCTTCGGGTTTTAAGATTAGTCGATGGCGCAACAAAGGAATGGCGACTTCCTTCACATCATCAGGGGTCACATAATCCCTTTCTGCCAGACAAGCACTAGCTTTAGTCGCATTTAACCAAGCCACCGCAGCCCGTGGTGATGCCCCTAAAAGCAAATCAGGATGTTGACGAGTACGCTCAACCACATCGAGTAAGTAATCTAAAATATTTTCCTCTACCTGAACCTTTTGTACCTGTTCCCTGAGAGCCAAAATATCTTCGACGGTGGCGATCGCTTCTAGCCGATCTAGATCCAACTTCTTGGCTTTAAATCCCTGTTGAGCATTAACCAACATTTGCTTTTCAGCATCCTTGGCAGGATAGTCAACCACCAGCTTAAACAGAAAGCGATCTAGCTGTGCTTCAGGTAAAGGATATGTACCCTCAAATTCTAAAGAGTTCTGGGTGGCAATCACCCAAAATAATGGTGGCAACAACATCGTTTCCCCATCAAGGGTAATTTGCTGCTCTTCCATCGCCTCTAGTAACGCTGCTTGGGTTTTGGGGGGAGTACGGTTGATTTCATCAGCCAAGAGAATTTCCGTAAACACAGGTCCTTTTTTGAGAATAAAATCACGACTGTTGAGATCAAAAATATTTGTCCCCAAAATATCTGAAGGTAAAATATCTGGGGTCAGTTGAATCCGCCGAAAATCCGCTGCAATCAGCCTGGATAATACCTTGACCAACAAGGTTTTTCCTGTACCTGGGACTCCTTCAATAATCACATGACCGCCACTTAATAAGGCGATCAGGAATTGTTTAACAAGATTCCCTTGACCAATGACGACATGATCTATTTGTTGACTAAGACGATGGAGCAAAGAATTACTTGACATTAGGGGCTGGGCTAGAAACTAAGTTGATTTATCCGATCTTCAGTAGTCGTTTTAACTTCTTCCTAGGTTGATGTAAAGCTAAATATACTCTATCTAATAGCTAAAATCTTCTGGTTTTTTGTTGATTTTTAGCATTGTGTTGAGTAAGAATTCGCAGCTTGAAAAGCTATTTGCACAAAAAACCTTAATGCTGTTATACTAACCGAGTGCCAACCGAAAGGGCATTGGGGCGATTAGCTCAGCGGTAGAGCGCCTGCCTTACAAGCAGGACGTCACTGGTTCAAATCCAGTATCGCCCACTTCGCTTACGCTCAGTCCTAGACTGGTTTTCACAGTGACGTCCTGCTTGTAAGGCAAGCGCTTTACTCAAAACTTACTCAAACGAGAGTATAACAGAGAGTCGAAGACGAGAGAAGCGGGTACATACATACCCCAATTAATTAAGCGCTTAATAAAAAAAGACATGGCATCATACCACGTCTTTTTTATTTTCCAAAACTTTAGTGCGATCGCGCCCAGAACCCTTGAAAACTCATCGTATGTCTCTCTACTCTATATATTTACTTCAACCCTGAAATTCTCTCTAGCTTCGCTTCTATTTGATCTAGGGGGCTATCAGGTACTTCATCATCAGAACCACCAAACACGCTTGTTTCAAACCATTCTCTAATAATTGACTCTAGGACATTGATTTGACCTATCCCTCGCTTACGAGCTTGTCTGTCTATTTCTTCTGCAAACACTGTCTTGATCGGTAAATCGTAAATTGATTTCATCCTAATTATCCTCTTAATTTCCTAATGTACTTGAGTATTCTAAAAGTGTTTAACGTTTTGTTTAACACTTTCTACCTACGCTTACGCCTATCGTTTCGTCTATCTTTTTTGAGTAAATTTTGAGTATCAGTTTTAGTCTGTAATTGCCTCAAAGTAGTTAGCAAGTCATTTAATTGCCAGTCAGTCATAGCAAGTTTAAAGCCTCATCTACTCAGGTTTTTATTGTCTTATTTAGCTTCAAAACAACCTAATCAGCAAGCTGGTTATTCTACCTCTTCACCTCCGACAGTAAAGTGTTTCTCCTACGTCGAAAACCTGCGGTCAAGCCCTTGACAGTCTTCGGCTTCGAGCCATTTTTATAACCATGCCTGATTAGGTGGGGATTGTGTTCTTTGGAAAACTATAGAAAATGGTGACATACTAAACTGAATAGTACATAATTACTGCTATGCAAGTAACTGAGGGTTAAGCCGTGTCAAGTAACAAGGATAGGGTAGCTTTCTACCTAGAAGATGAAGAAAGAGAATAAGACAGGTGGGAAAGTAAGCATAACTAGGAAGTGTTTAACGTTTTGTTTAACACTTACAGAATATCTCTCTTCTGTCACTCTAGGCAGAAGAGCAGTAAAACTCATCCCAACAATAGGCCAAATATCTTAAACAATCAAACTCATTTATTTTGGTCATAAGCCTCGGAAACCCCAGTGAAAGTTGA
>JBEANW010000187.1:0-5876 GCA_041165225.1 Cyanobacteriota bacterium
AAACTCTGATTAAATTCATTGCTTGAAGAAACTAAAAAAATACGTCAGGGTTTACACCGTTATTATTCCCAAACTAGTTAAAAAAATAACGTCCTTCTGAGATTTATCAAAAGCTCTTAGCTATTCTTTAGTTCTCTAGAATATTACCCCGCTAAAATCTCTCTTACCTGGGTAATTAAATTTAAAGTGGATTTAGTATAATTTACAGCTACAACCATCCTTGATTTTTAATAGTTTCGGCTAAATCTTCTTTTAATGCCTGAAAAGCAGACAACTTATTCAAAAGAGAAAAATCTTTAATATTACGTGCTATATTCTGAACCGCTTGTCTTTCTCTAAAATTCTTGAGTCTTCTACCATTTAGTTCGCTGGCATCCTTGAGGATATTCAAAAGTTCTGATTTTGGATCGGGTAGATCTTCCACTTTCTTTAATGTGGGTAATCTGACCTCACATTTGCCATTAGGATTCCCTGCTGCTTGTCTAATTGCTGACTTATCAAACAACAACCATGCTTCCAACATCCTAATCGGAATAACACTAACTACGGGAAAATCACTGATATTTGCCAGTCTCAATGCTTCCTGGATTTCATCTAATCTCTTTTGACGCGATTCTTTTTCTGCGTCCCGATGAATAAATAGGAGATGGCAAGGATATAAATCTAGAGCAACAGATATCTTTTCCTGCAAAGATTTCGGTGGATTAGGTAGCCTTGTAAAATCTGCCCATTTGTCTCGAATTGCATAGTCTATGCCCAGATCAATCAAGAGCCATTTTAAGATCGGCAGAAAAGCACGATCTGAAGATCCATCGGATATCAGGGTATAACGTAGCTCTTTCATGCTAGTTTGAATTATTTCCAGGAATCATCGACTGTAGATCTGGGCGGTCTACTACTCGATCTTGTTCGGGTTGAGATGATACGGGATTGAGATAACTTAGTAATTCACCTTTAGAAATTATCTTTGATTCTCTATCTTCCTCGTTTTCATGATCTCTCCAGGTATCGGGTAAGTAGCTAAAACAGGCGCGTTTAAATCTTTGACCATCAACTACTGTCTCTTTTAGTTCAGCAACCAATAAACTATCGTCTGGTACTTGTTGCACAACGACAGGAGAGTGAGTATTAATAATTACCTGTCTCAAAGGATTGTCAAAACTAATTGGTTCAGCAAAATCCACTGCAATATCTTGCAGCAGTTCTAATATAGAAGTTATTCGTTCAGGATGAATACCATTTTCAGGTTCTTCTAAACAGAGTAATCTAAGAGAATCAGGATCTAATTCCAAGATTATAAGAGCCAAAAAACGTAATGTTCCATCTGACAAAGAACGAGCAGAATGAACTGTTCCATCTCTGGTTTTGACCATTAATGTTAATAATTGTCTAGCATCATCTCGATCAATCGAAACACTCTCAATATCATCTAATAACTCAGATAAACGATTACTTACTTGAGCATAAACGCTAGCTTCTATTTCTGCTTCGCTAACTTTATCTAGATTTTCTTGACTATATTTTTCTACTAAATAATAAAGAGTTGCTGCTAAATTAGCACCATTTGTCCCCAGTCGCTTAGGCGCTGTAAATTCATCTGGTCGTCTTAGGGCTGATGGTTCAAGCTGTAATAATTGCCAAGATATCATTTCTTTGCGAGCTAAATATAGTGTAGGCTCTGCCGACGATAAGAAAAGATCTGAAAAATCATATAAAGCCGTTGTATTCAAATCTATAGGTCGACCTATTGTTTTCTCAGAAAGTCCTATTTCTTCACCATGTTCATCAACTTCATAAACATCTAAAATTGGTTTTACAAATATAATTTTTGCATTCGGAGTAAAATTATTATATGCCTTGTAAGTAAAACATTCATTGTCAAATTGAAAATTTATTAAATTTTTATCTTTATATTTAAACAATAAATATTGATTTAAATTATCTTCACTTATTTCACTTAATTCTTCTTTAAGTATTTCTAATGTTTCTAAAGAACGGGAATTATCATTTTTTTTATATCCGAGAACTAGAGAGTACCTAACAAAATTGTTTGTAGCTTTTATATTTTGTATATTTTGCCCACGAATATTAATTGTTTCTTGGGGAATAATCATTTCTGCTTCAAAGGACATTTTATCTACATAGCGATCGCCCACACGATGAAACAAGTTACGGATATCTGCTGTGCCACTGCCATCCCGAATCATTAGTGCAGCTTCCGTCAAGGGATATTGAGCCAAGGCAGATAAAAATCGAATCGCATCAAATAGATTAGATTTGCCAACACCATTAACTCCTGCAATACAGGTGAATGCACCAAAGCGCACATCAACATCAACCAGATTTTTAAAACCAGAGACTTTCAGCCTAGTAAGCATAGTTAATTACTATCATGCGTGAATTAATTCTTGAGAGTGTTAACCACATTTTAGATCTTAGTTCGCTGAAATCTCTCTTACGTGGGTAATTAAATCTACGGCAGCTTGCCTAATGGAATCTTGATTAGCCTCTACTGCACCGTATTGATGAGGATACATAATGGCTCTTGAACTACTGACTACAGCCCCTAAGCCATCAGAATTAAAACAGGCTTTAATTCCCTCCTTACCCCCTCCTTGTGCGCCCACTCCTGGAACAAGAAATAAACTCTGGGGTAGTTGTTGGCGTAATCTTTGGGCTGCTTCAGGATAGGTTGCCCCCACCACCGCACCGATTCCGCTATAGCCAGATTCCCCAATACTTTGGTCTGAGGCTGGTTTAATCAGATCGGCGATAATTTCGTAGAGATATTGATCGCCAATTTTCTGCTCCTGTACAATTGCAGCCCCAGGATTTGAGGTTTTGACACAGACAAAAATACCCTTGCCCCATTTAATGGCTTCGGTAAAAAAAGGCTCAAGACAGTCTTGACCTAGATAGGGAACAATGGTGATGGCATCCGCTTCTAGTAAGCGTTTCGGTTCACTAGGTAAATAACTTTGAGCATAGGCAGTGGCAGTGGAAGCAATATCTCCCCGTTTGACATCTAAGACTACGAGTAAATCGCGATCGCGTGCCGCTTGAACAGTTTTTTCTAATGCCACAATTCCTGCTGAACCAAACAATTCATAGTAGGCACTCTGGGGTTTAACGGCGGGAACCAGATCGGCGATCGCATCTAGCACCAGCAGATTATATTGATAGATCGCTTCTGCACAGTCGGCTAGACTACTTTGTTGATTAATTCCCTGTTCTTTGAGCCAGCGATCGGGCATTCTATCTAAGGCAGGATCTAACCCCACAATACAAGGGGTGTGTTTTTGCTTGATTTGGGTGATTAGCTGGTCAATAAATAATTTCATACTAAAACTTTCGGCGTTTCTGATTTAAAACACGAATCGATGATGATATTGAAGTCTAAGATATTGGTACAAGAGCCTTGAAAATCTCATCATAACGATTGATGATAATTGATATATGTCCTTCATCTTGATAAGTAACAAGTCGAGCAGTAGGTAGAGAGCTACTTATTTTTCGGCGCACATTTTCCACTGGAACACTTTTGTCTTGTTCCCCGTGGAATAAGATGAGGGGAATTTGAATCTCATTTAATCCGAAATCCCAATCATGAGCAGATAGTTGGAAATCCCAAGCAGCTCCTTTTGTCCCTCGGCGCAAACCCTCGATTGATGGTTGGAGAAAGAATTTTAAATTACCAGACTGTGCCAAAGCATTGTAGTCTGGCGTGGACATACTCTTTTTCATCTGAGCTAAAATCTTGTCGGGACTACCTTGAAAAGATAAATTTGATATTTTCAGCATCGCTGGCAATAGAAAGGGAGCTTTACTAGCTACGATAAAAAGGAGATTGAGAGGAAATTGAGTGTTTTTCACGGCTTCATCATCTACTTGCCATCCCCCAGAAACAATGACAACAGAATGGAGTCGTTCGGGGATTTTGGCTGCACAAACCGCTGCATATCCAGCACCACCAGAGATTGCCAGCACGGAAAATTGCTCTATATTTAAGCTATCAGCGAGAAACACTACATCTTTCGTCCAGTCAGTAAAACCTCGATTGGGTTGAAAATCAGATTGTCCCATGCCAGGACGATCAAGAGCGATAAAACGCAGGCCATATTGATTGAGGAGATCATCGCCAAAAAATAATGGTTCTAAACGAGAACTCATAGAGCCGTGAAAGTGCATGACGGGATGTCCATCTGGCTTGCCATATTCAGCGTAGGCTAGCTTACGACCATCAGGTAAATCAATCAAATTATCGGTTTTCATAGGCATTTTAAAGAATAAAAAAGGTGAGTAATTTACCCACCCTGAAATACTATTTTGCTTAAAGCCTAAAGCTTAGAGTGAAACAGTTGCGTTGGGCGGGTTCCCCGACTTGAGCCCTAAAGGACTAGCTCCGCGTCGCAAACTGTTGAACCCGAAGGGCTTGTAGCTAAATTCACATCAACCCTTTAACATGGCTGATAATGCCTTCTGGATCTAATCCTTGATAAGGAAACTGTTCCCACAGACCGCCACAGCCTTCTTCATGGACACCTAGGTAAGCAAATTTAGGAGTTAAACCCCGTTCCAGTAACCAGGAACCAAAGCGGCTGCCTAAACCTGTACGACGGTTAAAAGATTCCACTACTAAGACAAAAGGTGCTTTACCAATTTTTGCCATCATCTCTTCATCAACTACATTCAAAGTCGCTTTGTTGATTAAACCAACGTTAATTCCTTCTTGTTTGAGCCGTTCTACTGCATCCAAAGAACGATAAAGAGCATCCCCAAAACTGACAATATAGCCTGCATCCCCTTCACGAATTACTTCATCTTTACCAGGAGTAAAGCTATAGTTGCCACCAAAGTATTCATTACCCGCATCATCCAAGATTAGGGGGACTTTCGAGCGGGTGGAGAAAATAAATCGCATTCCAGGATTGTGGAAAACTTTGTTTACACAGGCAGTCATTTGGTTGGCATCCGCAGGATAGTAGAGGCGGGTTTCATAACCATCATCTAAGCCGTTGTCTGCATACATGTTGTTAATCCCGAAGTGACAAGTGTTATCTGCCATATCGTCGATACCAGCGTGGGAGAAGTGGCACAAGAGATTAGACTTGTTGAGACGTGCCATAGTGATTTCCGAAATACACATTTCCAAGAAAGCACTAAAGGTAGCAAAGACTCCCTGTTTGCCCTCTGCCATACCAAAACCCGCCGCCGCGGAAAGGTTGCCCCGTTCCATAATTCCCGAAGGGATAAAGACATCGGGATAGGCATCGTGAATGGTTTTGAAACCACAGGAACCTTCTAAGTCACTGTCAATAAAGATCACTTTCTCTTTCCGTTCAGCGTCGCTCATTTTGCCGAGGACAGAAACTACTGCATCACCAAAGACGTTACGGTTAGAACCAAGTTTATCGCTGACCCCCAAAAACTTATAATCGTTCTTAGGTTGTTTAATATTTTTGAGGAAATCCGCTGCTGCACCTTGACCATGTTTTTCTAGATAGGCGATCGCTTTATCCACCGCAATGACATCATGTCCGTGGGTAGTACCTTCAATCCCTTCAATCCCAGGACACATGGGACGCTTATTAATTAGAGCCACAGGGCCATCCCCCATCACCGCTGCACACATCCGACTATAGAGAGAATCAAGGTCTTCCCCGTCCCCTTCATTCACTTCTAAACCATGACCGATTAGGGTTTTGGCAACATCATAACCAGGGAGGTAATCAGACGGATGCCCCGCAATAGTGACATCGTTATCATCGATAAATAGCTTAACGTTGAGGTTTTGCGCCACCGCTAACCGTGCCGCTTCTGCATCATTGCCTTCCTGTTGTGAACCGTCAGAACCCAAACAAACAACTACCTTTCCA
>JBEANW010000188.1:0-3032 GCA_041165225.1 Cyanobacteriota bacterium
AAATGATGTTTTTGACTGTAATGTTGGTAATATTTCTGAGGCTTTTTTGTTCTTGTCTGCTCAACATGCGAAGGAGAAGCGACTGGTGCTGCACCAATCTGCAATTCTAATTCTCGATTAAGTACATCGCTTAAATTTTGTAGCAACCAGTTTTGCACTTTACTCCCTAACCTCCTCTTCGCCTCTGATTATCAGTAGTATCTGGGGAAACAATTAAAGTGATACTGCTGATTTGTCTTGATACTATCCGTTATTTGTTGTTTTACCAAGAAGTAAAACCGAACTGTGGAAGTCGCAATCGCCGACAAATTCAAGAGATTACCTGAGAAGTATAAAATGTTGCTTCAAAGTCCCAGATCTACTGCTACGCGATGCCCACAACTCATGCCAGAGAAAGCGACGGCGTTTAGACCCTGACCAGGAAAAGTGCTGTCCCCCACGCAATATAGTCCAGGAATACTAGTACGATTGAAGGGCATGCCTAACAAACCCGCCAGTTTACGACTAGGTACTGGGCCATAAGTGCCATCTTCTCGACCTAAAAAGCGACGATGTGTACGGGGAGTCCCTACTTCTTGATAATCCAAGGCTGTGGCAAGTCCAGGAAAAATTGCTTCTAAACGTTGAATTAGTTTAGTGGCTGCCATCTCTTTTTGCGCTTGATAGGCTTGGGGTGATAGTTCTTGCCAATCGTCGATCCAGCTAGGGGTAAAGGTATGAATGATATGGTGTCCTGACGGGGCGAGGCTGGGGTCGAGTAAAGTAGGAATTGAAACAAAAATTGTACCTTCGCTTTCTTCCATTTTGTCCCAACTTTCTAACAAAATATGATGACAGTCTGTGCCTGGAGGTAAGATCTTGGCATCAACCCCTAAGTGCAAACTGAGGAAGCTAGGGGATTTTTGATATCTTTGCTGCCATTTGATTTCTTTTTTAGGTGTCTGTTCTGGGGGAATTAATTTACCAAAAGTGTCCCAGCGGGTGGCGTTGGAAACTACTTTTTTAGCCCGATATTCAGTATTGTCGGCTAACTTCACTCCTACCGCCTTACCATTTTCCAGCAGAATTTTCGTAACTCTGGCTTTATATTTAATCTCTCCTCCAGCCTGGATTAATCCTTCCGCTAGCTTTTGGGCAATTTGCCCCACCCCGCCTTTGGGATAGTTGATGCCTCCATAATGGCGATCGCTAAATACCATCCCCGCATTAATCATCGGCGTTTTGTCCGCAGGTACTACTGACCAGAGATAACACTCCATATCAATAAATCGCAGCAGCTTGGGATCTTTAATCTCCTTACGGGCAAGATCCCCAACATTCAAGGGTAAATATTTCGCCAAACCCAAACAGGAAAAAGGCTTCTGCAAAAATACCCGCAGGAGATAACGAGGTTCTTCGAGGGAAAGCAATTCCATAGAATTGAGATAGTTAAAAACTTCCCAACACTTGCCATAAAAAGCACGAATTCCCTGTTCCTCATGGGGAAAGATAGCAATCAGTTCTTGTAAAAATTGCTCATAATCGCGATGAACCTTTAGTTCCAAGTCATCAGGCAAGTGATAATGAATCTGCACAGGATCAGCGAAGGTTTCCAATTTCATATCCACCGCAGCTAAAGCACGGGTCAAAAGGTTAGTTGTACCTCGATCGCCAAAACCAAAAATCATTGATGCACCCACATCAAAGCGGTATTCTCCTCGCTCAAAATAACCACCACTACCACCAGGAATCACATAGCTTTCCAGAACTAATACTTTTGCTCCCTTGGCTGCCAATTGAGTAGCTGTTACTAACCCACCGATACCTGAACCAATAACCACCACGTCATAAGATGCTGTAGCAGGAGTTGTTGTTATCGCCTTCATATAATTAATTAATATTTGAATATATAGTCTACCGTCAAACCTAGTTCTAAAAATGTATGTTTTACGTCATTATGGGAGTCTCAGGGGCAGGTAAATCAACGATCGGCAAATTGCTAGGCGATCGCACTGGTTGGGCTTTTTATGATGCTGACGATTTCCATCCCACCCCCAATCTTGACAAAATGCATCGTGGTCTTGCCTTAACTGATCGCGATCGCCTTCCCTGGTTAGCAACCCTCCAGCAGTTAATTGCTGCTCATCTAGATCGCGATCTCCCAGGAATCCTTGCCTGTTCGGCGCTCAAGTCGCAATATCGTCAAATCCTGCGGGGAACAAGCTCTGAAGTGGTATTTGTCTATCTTCAAGGGGATTATGAATGCATCCAAGCTAGGGTGAAACAGCGTCTAGGACATTTTATGAGTCCCGATCTACTCCGCAGCCAATTTGATACCCTAGAAGTACCTCATGATGCCTTAATTATCGACATTAAGCTCAATCCTGAAGAAATCGTAGACAAGATCTTAAAATCGGCTTCTGTATGATAGCTTTTGCGTAATATTCAGTTAGTCATCAAGCATAACAATCAACCAATGGATTCAATTCAAGTTAAGGGTATTCGCGCTTACGGGTATGTGGGTTATTTACCTGAAGAGAGAGTATTAGGACAGTGGTTTGAAGTCGATTTAACTATCTGGGTAGACTTAGGCACGGCGGCTCACAGTGACGATATTGCCGATACCCTAGATTATCGAGAAGCGATCGCTCTGGTTAAGGAGCAAATCACCACGGCTAAATTTGCCCTAGTAGAAAAGTTGGTTAGTGCGATCGCCGACAAGATCTTAAGCCTCGACAAAGTGCATCAGGTTCGAGTTCAGCTATCCAAACCAGCCGCGCCGATTCCTGATTTTGGCGGCCGTATTACCCTCGATATTATTCGCACTAAGTAGCTTTTAGCTTCTAGCTTCTAGCTTCTAGCTTCTAGCAATCAACGTACCTTTAATCAGTGTCCCTGAAAGTCGTTGGGTTTCTTCCCTCAACCCAACCTACGCGATCGGCGATCGCACTATTCAATCATTTCAAATCGGGGACCGACATCAATAGTGCCATCAGGCATCTCCAAATTCCAAATCAAAGCATCATGTACTCTAAAGGGTCTGATGTTGGTAG
>JBEANW010000189.1:0-3944 GCA_041165225.1 Cyanobacteriota bacterium
TTAGTAGTTGATTAGTAGAATCACTAGAATTACTAGTACTAGTATGATTCTCTTGAGGAATAGCTAAGGTGAGTTCTTTTAAGTCGAAATCTGCCCAAACTTGAGCAATTAACTGGGGTGCTTTAATCGTTGTTGCCGTAGGTCGATCTTGTCCCCCAGAGGGTACGGTTTCCGCTTTGGCGATCGCCGTGTGGAATACATTACAAGCAAGGGTAGCCACTAGAGTAACTAGTAGTCGGGATAGGTTGTTTCCAAGGCTAATGATCGACTTCATAAAAGTAACTTAAGGATCAGATTGGTTTAAAATTCTTGGTTTTAAAGAGTTTTAAAGATCTGAGGAATAAATGTGGGATTTAGTTTTAGAGGGGAGTCTTGGTTGCCCTAGGGTAGATTGCTTGGTAGTTTGCTTGGTAGTTTGCGTCGTGATTTCGTGGCTTTGCCCGCAGCAGTGGGAGTTACCCCAAAATTCATCCGTACCATTCCGCCAGGTTCTAGCTGAACAAGGCGAGAGGTACTATTGCGCTCGATAAAGCGAATATTGGGGGCAAGACGGTATTCCTCAATGCTGGTTAAATCTAAAGTACCCGTATGGGTTCCAGGAAGAACATTAATCACGGAAAACAATCCTTCTGGATCGGTAATGACGCGATTCCCATCTTCGAGATAAATTACAGCGTTAGGAATACCAGGTTCTCCTCGCTGTTGTTCCCCATCAAAGTTTTTATCCACGAAGACTCGACCAATCAGGGTTCCTGCATCCTCAATAATTCCTGGCTCTAGTCTGAGGGTATGGATTGCGGGGCCATCTTGCACAGGAAAGTTATTGTCTGTTCTGGTGGCATTGACGATCGCCGAATTACGTCCTGAACCTCTCAGGGCATTAGGGGTTACTTCTGCGCCATAAATCAGATTAATTATTTCGTTTGAGGCTAAAGTCAGATCGCTGGTAAAGCTGATGGTGCGATCGCTTTGAGTAACTTCTACTGCCACTGCCACTTTGTCTTTTTCGGCATGTACACTAGTAGGTTCAAACTGGAAACCTGGAGGCAGAGTATCGGTAATCTGTAAATTATGAATGGGGGCAGAGGATAAATTACGCACCGCCAAGCGATAGAGAACAATATCTCCTGGTTCTGCCAGGGCGCGATCGCCTGTTTTGGTAATCTGAATTTCCTGCGCGTCACAGATGCTAGAAGCTAAATCCAACACTGCTAGATCCAAGCCCACCCTTTCTGCATCTTCCACAATGACAGCTTCTTCTGCAATGGTGTTTGTTTGATCCTTGGCACGTATTGGTCTGCCGTCGAGAGACGTAGCCGTATACTTAACAATGTTTCCCTGGCGATCGCCAACTTCTAATTTGATGCGACGCTCATCATATTCTGAGTTCTGGGGAGGCTTCACCACGAGGATATAAATTGCCCCTTTGACTAATTGATTGCGCTCCCTATCGAAGAGAAAAGAATATTTTCCCCTGTCACTATTAAGTAAAAAGAAAGGATTACTGTTTTGGACATTGGGCTGAACTCCCTTGGGGATGTCGTTATTGGGATTATCTGGTAACTCAGTCTCCGTAAGTTCGGTAACATTCCTGATGGTGCTACCAGTGGGATCATTGGGATCTGGATCGTAAAGAGCGACGGAGAATCCTTGATAATCAGGTAGGGTTTCCCCCGCGCAGCCAGTTATATGACCCAAAGGATCGATCAACTCACCCTTATCATCATTTTTAATCGGGGGCAAAAGATCTAAAGATTGACCTGCAATTTCGCCACAAGTGGTATTCAAGTCGATACCAATGGAGGCTTCTTCCTTGGTGGGAGTAGCTTCCACTTCTACTTCAATATCCAACTCTAGAACCGTGTCAGCAGGGATAGATACTGATTTCGCGACCTCAGTAATATCCTGATCAGGTTTACTCTTACCATCTTTAACTAGACGATAAGTAACTTTGGTGATTTTTCCTGCTCCTTCTAAACCACTCTCAGTAATTGCTTCAGCATTAGGCAGCTTAATTTTTCCTGGCTGATTTTGTTGGTTATCCAAGCGAAATTTAAACTTAACCTTACTCCCAGGCTCAATTTTGGTTTGCTCTCCTTTACGCAGATTGCTCAACTCCTGCTGATATCTATCTTGAGCCGCCAGCAAAAGCTTTTGAGCTTCAGGGCGATCGATTTTAGTTGCAGTAGCTTGAGTTGTCGTCTGGGTTTGAGCAGAAAAACTACCTGTCGATTCTGGTTCTAAAGTAGTTTGGGTGACCACCTCGATCTGTTTACTAGATAAACCCAAAGATTGTAAACTAAGCTCCCCAAAACCCCCCAGAATAGTCAACAGTTCCGCATCCTTGAGCTTTAAAACTGCGTTTTGATTAGCAGTATCTTTGATATCTTTTGCCACTGCTGGGATGACTGCCTCTGCTACTTGAGCCGAAGCTGTTTCTGGTGGTAAAGCTGACCATGCTTGGATTGCCTTTAGACTGGCGGTTTTTGCTGCCGAATCCTGCAAACCCTGCTGCTTAAATAGTTGGGTTAAGTCTAAAGCGATCGCCCCAAGACCATTAACAATATTGCCTTCTTGATCCTCAACCCCCAAAGCAACCAGCTTTAAAGGTAGGTTGGCTTCACTAATCGGCTGAACAGAATTCGTAATTAAGTTACTAATTAGCCCATACTCATCCCCATCTACTTTATTTTGATACTGAATTACGGCAGTATTTCTGAGAGAATTTGGGTCTACGCCTTCGCAAGCTAATGAAGTTTGAGCAGAAACTGGTTTTATACCATAAGGCATCAATCCCGATAAAACCAAAATATTAATTAAAGTAGCAGTAATTTTCTGACTCTTTTTAACTGTCAGGGAAGACATAAAATATTTACCAGATTGTTTTGAAAAACTTTGAAAAATCTAAATGATGTAAAAATTTAGATGTAAATTAGTAGGGGCGATTCGCGAATCGCCCTTACAGGGAATCGCCCTTACAGGGAATCGCCCCTAAAGGTTGACTTATTGAACTTTTACTTCATACATCGCTGCAATATCTGCCGCTGGGGCAAGGGAACCGAATTCCCAGCGAATATGAGTATAGGTTTCCGCTGGGGCAGGCTGTTCGATGGTTTTGCCGTCCTCAGTCTTAACAGTAATTGTGGGTTTAGCCACAAAAGTCTTACCATTATCAATACTGTAAGCAACTTCTGCTTGATTCTTACTCGTAGCTGTATTTAGCTCATAGATCATCTTTTCAGGGATCGGCTGAGTAATAGTGAAGTCTTTCGCGATCGTTTTACCTGGATTAGCGCTACTCACGGTATAGCGTAAAATATCTCCTGGATTGACTACCACCCCATCCTCAAGATTTTCCCATTTAACCTGGGGTTGTTCCCCCGCAGTCACCACAACCGACTTTTTCGCTGCGGCTAAATTCAACTTGACCACAGGCTTAGGACTTACCTGGGCAAGAATTTCCTTAACCTGGGGAAAACTTGCCTGTACTGGAGTTTGGCTAATCAAAGGTAACGCCACAATTAAACCTAGAGTTCCAATACCCAATACTTTATTTAGCAGTTTCATATTCTGTTTCAACCTCGTTATATTGCTATGATGTTCACTGAACAATTTGTGCGGAGCAGTAGACCCTTAATTAATGAGCCTATTGTTCCGTTTTTATTTGCCCTACAGCAGTTTTCAATTGGATAGACTACTTTTTAGCTATAAGCTATAAGCTCTAAGCCATAAGATTTAGGCTCTAAAATTTTCCTGTCAAGCAGACAAATGTGACTTGTGTGTTCTAATCAACTGAAAAGCTCAGTAAAAAGCCGAATCGATCAGAATGGAGTCTGAAGTCCGAAGTAGCAAGTTAGTTTTGCATCGATGCAACTAAAATCTTGAAACTCCGAACTCCGAACTCCGAATTCCGAACTCCGAATTCCGAACTCCGAACTCCGAAT
>JBEANW010000190.1:0-5463 GCA_041165225.1 Cyanobacteriota bacterium
ATTCATATCCTTGAGGAATCGAGATGCGAGTATACCAATCAGGGGCATTTTCCGCTACTTCTGATTCGCCACCGATTACTAGCAGTCTGACCTTCACCTGTTCCCCTGCTAGCCGTTCAAAGACAGTCTTGATCATTGCCAAATCTTCTCCGTGGGAAGAGTTCCCCATATACAGCACTTTAAAAGTATCGGTGGGTAAATTGGTCAGGGCTTCTGGTAATACCCCTGGGGTAATAGGTTTTAACCAGGTAGCTTCTTCAATCACATTGGGCATCACCGTCACCCGATCATTGAATTGCCTCATCTGGGTTGCCAAAGGCTCAGTACTGACAATCACTTCCGCTGCGGCTGCTGCTAACGTGGCAATGCCAGGGGCAGAACGGGCATAAATGCCTTTCAAATCCTTGTCAGCAGGAACTTGTAAGAGATTATCGTCAATCTCATAGACAATCGGCAAATTGCGATCGCCACAGGCATCAATCAAGGGTTGAACATTATGGGGTTGCAGAATATTCCGTTGAATTAGGACTGCATCTAGGTCATAGAGACAATTCTTGTCGTTGAGAAAAGTGTCAATTTCCAAAAACTGCACATCCAGGCGATCGCAGATCTCAGGATGCTGTAACCATTCTAAAACCCGAATGTGGGCAGTAGGGGGGCGTTGCTCATTAATAAAGACCCCCACTCGATGATAATTAGTCCGATTAGTCTGACTGGTTTGACTCCCCAAGGTAAAGGGACGAGACTTGTCGAACACTTGCTGGTAAAGCTGGTGGTATTGAGCAGCCATAGTGGCAATATTATTTTGACGCACATAGGTCAACTGCCAACGATTAAGGTGGGAGATCTTTTCAATATAGCCGTCGGCATCATCGGCAATTTCCAAGAGACGTTGATATACCGCTTCAGGATCGACTTCATCAATCAGCCAGCCACCACCGTGACGAGCAATTCTTTCTCCCACCGCACCTTTGTTAATTGCCACCACTGGTACCCCACTTGCCCAAGATTCCGTGAGGGTGTGGCAGTAAGTTTCTGGCCAAATGGAGAAAATGCCGACACAATGGGGACGAATTTTTTGCATCCACTGGTCAAAATCATTACGGGTATAAGTTCCGTGGAGTCTACCGACGGCGGAGAGGAAATGTCTGGTACGACCCAAGAAGTGGAATTCTAGACGATTATTTACATCTAGCTTTTTAATTGCCACAATCAATTCCGCTCCTTTAGAGGAACTAATATTCCCAGGGAACAACACTCTCAGGGGCTGGTTGGACTTGGGTGGTCGCAGAATAAAAGTCGGTTCGTTTTGCAAGTGAGGAAAATCGCGACCGTGGGGAATAACTTTGAAGTTTGCCTCTGCCAGTTGCGGATAGGTTTTCACCATCATCTCCTTCGCCGTCGGTGCAGTGGTCACAAAAGCATCAATGTATTGGAACATCTGTCCCATGTTATGCTGCCAAGTTTTAATAAACTCATGCTTGAGATTAACTAGACGGTGTTCAGACCAGATGGGCAGAGGACAACGTCCTTCGGTAGCAGTACATTCTCCCCCACAAAAAACTTGATTCTCGTCTAACAGGTTAACCGTCGGACAGATGGTGTAAAAGTCATGGAAAGAGAGAATGCTGGGGATATCTAGTCTTTTTGCCACGCGAGCTAGGGACAGACTATGCCAAGCAATATGACGAATGTGGACTAACTCAATACCATAGCGGAACAAGAGATCGCCGACAATATTGTCGTATTCCTTAGAAGTATGGTCAGTGGGATTAATAGGCGATCGCAACTTAGCCGATTCCAGTAAGACATGTTCTTCTGGTCGGGCATCGTAGAAGCTAATTTCCTTACTGTCGCAGACTAATAGCATCGGGTGATAGCGATCGCCCAACCCTGTCATCAAGTCTTGATTGGTCTGGGGTGTGCCGCCTGTTTTGGTAGAGATCACAAACAGCACCCTGGGGCGGGGGGCTGGTAACTGACTGGAATTTTCCAGGAGTTTGCGGATTTGATAGCGCATTAAATCCATCGGTGGCGAATGGACAAAATTGGTTACCAGAGCTTTATATTCAGGGTAACGGCGATCGACCACTTCTCGACCAGGCTTATAGAGAGCGGTTTTCTCTCCCTGGAAACTAGCAGAACGCACGTGATAAACCAGGGTGCGATCGTCCACAATATGTCGCCACCCTGCTCTTAGCCCACGCATACAAAAATCATTTTCTTCCCCGTAACCTCTAGGAAAAGCCTCCTCATCAAATAGACCAATGTCCCTCATCAACTCATGACGGATATAGAGACAAAAGCCACTGCCCGTAGGAGTTTCAGGATAAATCAAGGAGCTTTGCTGATGAATCATGCGGGCGATTTCTTCTGGCTGCAACCACTCAGGAAAATCATTAGCTTGACCCATTGCGGGTACAGAGAAAGCCCCCGAATTATCAGAGATTGCCGTAACTGTGCCGATATCGCGGTCTTGATAAGCAGCAATCCGCATATTCTCTAACCAACGAGGGCCAACGGCGGTGTCGCTATTGAGGAGGATAATGTCATCCTGGGGGGCGAAATTAATCGCCTTATTAATGGTTCTGGTATAGCCTAAATTTTCTTCGTTCACCATCAGACGGACGTTTGGACGACCAGCTACCATCGCTGCTAACATCGGCTGGATACGTTCATCGGGACTAGCATCATTCAAGATAATCAGCTTGGCATTCCGAGAAGTATGTTTAAATACCGCTCTTAAACATTGACGTACCGCCTCGTAAGCGTTGTACACAGGAATAATAATCGTGACTTCCTGGAGATTGGGCTGGGGAGAGCTATATAGCTGAGAAAAGCGACCAAATTGTTCTGGTTTTGCCCCCTGGTCATAGGTAATAGTAGTGGGACTTTTCTTGAGCTGTTGCTTCGTGCCTTTAAAGAAAATCTCCACCTGATATGCTGTCTGCTGGCTGGGAGGAACGGGCAGAGAAATCTTATAGCCGTTTTCCCCTTTCGCACTGATCCGATGCTTGACCAGATCTGGGCGGGGCAGATTAGCTCTCACCTCTTGATAAAAAATGCCGTCGAGATATACATCTAACAGGGCGGGAGAACCATCATGACCATCCGCCAGTACCCAACCCTGCAAACAATTATTGCTCCAAGCCTCCACTACCCCAAAACCACGGCGAGGAATTACCATCCTTGAGGAAATTGGGGTTAGGCTAGTTTGATCGCTATTGATCGGCACCAAACAAATCAAATGCTCTTGATCGTCTAGAAGCTGGAAGGGTAACTGTACTTGGAAGTTTCTCGGCGCGACCGTTAAATAACTTTCAGGAATGCCAGGATAAACTGTGGTAGTTTCCACCACGGCGATCCCTTGTCCATCCACCATTACCTTGAGTTTGACTGGGCGATCGCTCTCTAGATTATCAATCGCCCAACCTTTTAAAATCCCCCCCAAGGCAACTTCTGTTACCTTAGCGAAGATTGAACTTCTGCCTGAACTTTTGGCGCTACTGCCGATGGCCGAAATGGGGCTACGCTTTAGGTGCTGTTGGGTGCCACTAAAAACCACCGCTATTTGATAGGTGTGATCGGGATCGACTGCCAGGGGGAGCAACAGATCATAGCCATTATAACCATTTCCTAGCCCTTGTTTATGCAGATCTGGTCGCGGTAAGTTAGCCTGGATCTCCGTGTAGAAGACATCATCGATATAAACATCCAGCTTCGCTGCCCCTGTGCTGTGACCATCAGGTAAAGCCCAGCCCCGTAAACGATTATTGTTCGCTAAATCGATCACCCCAAATCCACGGCGAGGAATCAAGAGTGAAAAACTAATGGTTGACTCCTCAGAGTTCTTGTCTTTTAAAGGAACTAGTTCCACCAAATGTTCTTGATCATCTAAAAACTCCACGGGCAACTTGACCTCAAACCTCTGGGGGGTCACGGTCAAACCCTCTACTTCCAGATCAACTACTATCGGCTCAAGAAGAGTAGGAGTATGAGTGGTAACTGTTTTAACTGCCTGACCATCGATCAATACTTTGAACTTAATTGCCCTGGCTGGCTCTTGACGATCTATCGCCCAACCTTGCAAAATGCCTCCCAGAGCAACTTCCGTAATTTTGGCAGTAATAGTTCCCGAACTATTGACTTGACTGCCTAAAGAGATCACAGGGGCAAGGAGAGTTGCTTCAGGTTTTGAGGGTCGATTTTCTAGGGCATGGTCTAACCGCTGGGAAGCATGGCTAAAATCAGACTTAAGCTCTAGAGAACGAATATAAGTAGCGATCGCCTGTTCCCATTCTTCCTTCGCAGCCAAAGCTTCCCCAAGGTAATAATGTAGCCAGTGGGAGTCGGGATTGAGCTGGAGTCCCTGATTGCCGACGGCGATCGCTTTATCTAACGCCTTTTTCTTGGTCAATAGTTCGATCAGCTGATAGTATACCCAGACAGGCTGTTGGGGATTGAGCTTAATTGCCTCACTAAAGCAATGAATACTTTGCTCATCGTCCTGCTTCTTCCCCGCTGCAATACCAACGGCACGATAGATTTCGTCTGATGTCGGATATTCAGCCAGAGCTTCTTGACCTAATTCAATTCCTTGATCAAAACGTTCAACTTTTGCCAATAAGGTAATGGTATTGCCATAAATCCAATCGGGAGCTTTGTTGGCGATCGCGATAACTTGTAAGTAGTAGTCAATAGCAGCTGCTAAATCCCCTGCTTTATGTTTGGCTACGGCTTCGGTGGTCAGCCATTCCTGAGAAGAATGGGCGGTTGCGCTATGGGGGTGGGACTGAACTGATTTCATGTAGTAATTAATTTAATGTGGCCAGACATTGAATTGATATTGAATTGATAAGGAAAAATAATTAATAGCTAAAAGTCACTGTAGATTTGAAAGCTGACAGTTAGAAATTAATTTACATGGTATGAATTGTTCAGGGGGATACCTAAATAGATGAACTACTCTATTGATTAGCTGCTTTTGAGCTATATAGCCGCACTGAAGTCAGCCCTTCGAGTTCGACAATTCTGACGAAATTTAAGTTGTATGTTCTACTTAACTGAAAAGTGCCGTAAGTAGACCTCTTACGACTCTTAATCCCTAAGATCTACTAGAACAACATTATATTAATCGCTTTTTTTAGGATTGTCCTTACATTGTCTGGATTTGCTGAAAAATCTCCGCTACTTTTAGTTGGACGGCAGCAGGACTGTAGTCAGCGATCGCCTGACGGGCATTATGAGAGAGGGCATTCCAGAGATGAGCATCGGTGTAAAGACGTACAATTTGCTGGGCAAAGTTGAGGGAATTATTTCCTTCTAAAACATGCTGTTCGGCAATTAGGTTCATTCCTTCCGTGCCAATTTTGGTAGAAACTACGGGTAGGCTATATTCTAAACTCTGACCGATTTTGCCCTTCATACCTGCACCATATCGGAGGGGGGAGACGAATAATTTAT
>JBEANW010000191.1:0-2947 GCA_041165225.1 Cyanobacteriota bacterium
TATCAGCACTTTTAAGTTCTAATTTTTGCAAGCTAATCGGAGTTTGATGTTCTTGGAGTTCAGTCAGCAGGAGGTGTCTTGCTTGTTCTGCTTGTTGGACAGAAGATAATTTCATTGTTAGGTGACTGTAGAAGCCGAGTTGAAGATCTTAATGAATGATACTACATCTAGTGCTTGATGATTTAGTCATCGACTCAAAGCCCCATCTATAGTGCCGTATATTATTATGCAACAAGATTGTTAAAACCGACACCTGATCGGTAATATCTTTTAACGCTGCTTCAGGAAGGGGAAAAGAAAAAAGCAGCACTTAAACTTAAGCACTGCTCTCTTATTTCTCGCTATTGTTATTGAATTGGATCTCTAGAGTCTAGGCTAAAGAGGCCATTTTTACATCGTTGTTAGCGAGAACATCTTGTAGCTCATCCGCTTCCACGGTTTCTTTTTCCATGAGCATGTCTGCTAATTTGTCTAGGATAAGACGGTTTTCGAGCAAGACTTTTTTCGCACGACTGTAAGCCTGATCTACATAGTTGCGGACTTCTTCGTCGATCGCTGCTGCGGTTTCGTTGGAGAAATCACGGTCAGAAGCAATATCACGACCCATAAAGACGTTACCATTTTGACGACCAAGAGCCACAGGACCTAAGCGATCGCTCATCCCAAACCGAGTTACCATTTGACGAGCCACTCTAGTTACCTGCTGCAAGTCATTGGAAGCACCAGTAGTCACTTCTTCTTCCCCGTAGATAATCTCTTCTGCCAAGCGACCCCCTAGGGCAACCGCCATTTGGTTTTGGAGATAGGAGCGAGAATATAAACCAGACTCCATGCGATCTTCACTAGGAGTAAACCAAGTTAGACCACCAGCCCGTCCGCGAGGGATGATACTGATTTTTTGTACGGGGTCGTAGTCGGGCATTAATGCACCTACTAGAGCATGACCAGCTTCATGATAAGCCACCAACTCTTTACGTTTTTCGCTCATCACACGGTTTTTCTTCTCTGGGCCAGCCATGACGCGATCAATTGCATCATTGACTTCATCCATAGAAATTTCCGTTAAGCTACGACGAGCAGCGAGGATTGCTGCTTCATTAAGTAAGTTGGCTAGGTCTGCACCAGTAAATCCAGGAGTACGACGAGCAATTTTATTCAAGTCAACATCTTTGGCTAGTGTCTTACCACGAGCATGAACGTTCAGAATTTCTTGACGACCAGCATAGTCAGGACGGTCTACCACTACTTGACGGTCAAAACGACCTGGACGCATTAAGGCAGAATCCAAGACATCAGGACGGTTAGTAGCAGCGATGATGATGATACCTGTGTTGCCTTCAAAACCATCCATTTCTGTCAATAGTTGGTTCAGGGTTTGTTCCCGTTCATCATTACCACCCCCAAGACCAGCACCACGCTGGCGACCTACAGCATCAATCTCATCGATAAAGACGATACAAGGAGCATTGGCTTTCGCCTGTTCAAACAGGTCACGAACACGGGACGCACCCACACCGACAAACATTTCGACGAATTCTGAACCAGAAATACTAAAGAAAGGTACTCCAGCTTCTCCCGCTACAGCTTTAGCCAGAAGGGTTTTACCTGTTCCTGGAGGCCCAACTAAAAGTACTCCTTTAGGGATTTTTGCGCCAATGGCAGTAAAGCGATCGGCATTTTTGAGAAAATCAACTACTTCAGTAAGTTCTAGCTTGGCTTGCTCGATTCCTGCCACATCACCAAAAGTTACTTGGCTTTTTGGTTCCATTTGCACTCTGGCTTTGGATTTACCAAAATTCATGGCTTGAGAACCTGGCCCACTTTGCGCTCTTCTTAGGAGGAAAAATAATCCTACCAGTAACAGAATCGGGAACAAGAGACTACTTAGAGCTTTAAACAACCAGCCTTCATCCCCTTGAGGAAGCACGGCAATATCTACACCGTTATCGCTGAGGATATCAATTAGCTGCGGATCGTTAGGTAGATTGACTCTAATTGGTGTTCCTTCTCGGTCAATTACCTGGGCTTGAGTACGGTCAGCACTAATTTTGACCGTTTCTACTTTATGGTTTTGAACTTCGTCAATGAGCTTGCTATAGGGCCAGCTTTGACTAGCTTGGGGTTGTTGATCTAAAAAGGCAGTACCTAAAGCAACTACCACGATCGCTAGCAAGACGTATAGACCCGCATTACGCCACTTTTTATTGTTATCTTTGCTCACTCAGACAGCCTCCTTTCGCTGAAGATTAAAAATTTTATATGTTCGTTTATTTTAACGATTGTCAAGGGGCGTACAAGCCCCTTTACCCTGTCAAACCCCAAAACTAGTGGAGCTACATCTGCTAAGTGCCTCGACTTGTTCATAGTCTATTTAGATATATTTTAAGATATGTAAAGACAAAGCCAGACTAAAAGCTATTAGTTTTTTTAAACGTTGTTAACTTATGTTAACGTTTCTCAGGAAAAATTTACCAGGTATTTTATAAAAGATTTCAGACTCGAAAAAAGCAAAAAAAAGCAACATAGTCCCAGGAATTTTGCTGATCACTGGAAGAGCCATGCTGCCTCGTTATTGATTTGACAAGTTGAACAAGATTATCTTAAGAAACCGCTACTTCAGACTTAACCAAACTCCAGCCTCTACTGCATTTGACCTTTCCTTGAATTACAGTGTTGAGATACTGCAATCTGATTCCATATTTGCGACCTAATTCCTTAGCGGTACAGCGTTCTGAAATGTTGCGCTTTTCATTTGTCCAACTATAGGTTTTTTGGTCAAGATGCAGCTCCGTTGTTTTTTTGCCAGAGGAAGCGCTGACTAAGGGAATCAACTCGGTGATGGACTCTTCTACTAAGACTACTTGAGCAACCAAATCGCCGATTTCTGGGTTACTGGCGGCTAAGTTCAGCCTTTTGAGTCCATCTTTGACGTTGAGTTTTTTCATCC
>JBEANW010000192.1:0-3670 GCA_041165225.1 Cyanobacteriota bacterium
TTAGGTACTATTTCTTTCAAGATAAAACCTTGCATCGCCCGTTCAGAGATTTGGTCGCGATAGCTATTAATCCAATTTAAAGAGAGTTGATAGTCTCGATTGCGAGAAATGCGATCGCCTCGAACTTCGTTGTGCCAAATGGTTAAAACTTGCCGAATGAAAATGAATACTGCCCCCTGCTGTTCTAGTCTGATTACGAAGTCTAGATCTTGATGTTTAATCAATCCAGGTTGAAACAATGTTCTCTGGGCTAAACTACGGTGGATTAAGAGGCTACTGGTGAGCATTTCTCCTTGGGATGCCCATAGATAATCTGCTACCGTTTCTTGTGGCTGCTTGCCTCTAGGGGGAAAAACTGAGGGGGCATAGAACACTTGGGGACTGGATTGAAACTGGCTATAACAAACTAAATTATTTGAGATGTTGACTGTGGAAATCTCTGCTAATTGACGTTGCAACTTGTGGGGTAGCCAAACATCATCGGAATCCAAAAAAGCCACGAATTCTCCCTGGGCTGCTTTAATGCCAGTATTTCTGGCTGCCGAGCCACCAAGGTTAGTTTCATGATGAATATATCGTAAACGAGGATCGTCAATGTGGGCGATCTCCTGGGCAATGTCTTCTGTAGAGGCATCGTCAACAACGATTATTTCCAGGTTTTGATAGGTTTGAGCAATTACTGAAGCGATCGCTCGACCAATTAAATCCCCTCGGTTATAAGTCGGAATAATGACGCTAACTAACTGATTCACAATTTTTGCCTTAAAGAGCAATTAATTAAAGATCATAACCGACTCGATCCATTACCTGAGATGCTTGAGCTTGAAAAAACTTGAGATCATCTGCCGAAAAATGATTTTGCCAGTCCCCAACAATTCCTTTACGAAAGAAAGACTTGCGATCTTCTTCTCCTTCTTGGCGTTGGGATAATTGCTTAAAGTCGAAAATTGCCAGTGCTTGCTGAATTATTTCGGGAGCGACAGTAACGCCTAAATCTTGAAACAGTTGCTGCAAAGCTTGTTCGGGAATAGTTTTTAAATCTTCATAGCGAACTACTGAGACTGGTTGGCGATCGAGCCAAGTAGCAACATGGGATACCCATTCTGCGGTATGTTTGTGCAAAAAAAGCGAAAAATCTTGCTGGCTTTTCTTCGGGTTTAAACTCAGGCGAAATAAATTACGGATTTTAATTAGAGATCTTTTAGCCAAAGAAAAATTACGGGGATTAAAATAAGCACGATTAAAAAAGTAATAGGACACCATCACATCTCGACCATCTCTAACCAAATAAACTAAAGGCTGATTAGAACTGGGTAAATCTTCTCCCTGACAGTGAGTTTTCAGAATTTGTCCTACCTGCTCCTGATAACTTGGGTGGGCTAAACCTCCTTTGACGTAGCGCCGTTGATATTCATTGGTGGGATGAATTCCTGGCGCGTCTACATCGTCGTATTCTGCGTTCAGGCAATAAGCCAAAAGAAAACAAAGCCAAGTGTTACCTGATTTGGGATAGCCGACTACATACATAAGATTTATATTGAGACCTATCTAAGATTCTACTCTGCCAAAAGCTGCTGATAAATTACCACTAGGCGATCGCATAATTGCTCAATATTGTAGTCTTTAATTACTCGTTCTCGACCCGCCATCCCCATTTTTTGCCGTAATTCTGCACTAGCTAGTAATTGATTCAATTTGCTGCTTAAGGCTTGGACATCTCTCTCTGGTACGAGATATCCCGCCACATCATTTTCCACTAGCTCGGCAATACCACTATGACAGGTGCTAACTACAGGAATCGCCTGAGCCATTGCTTCCATTAAAGACACGGGAATTCCCTCACTGTCACCATTTTTGCTAGTCACACTGGGAGCAAGTAAAATATCTGCCTGGGAAATTAACTGGCAAAGTTCTGATTGTTCTAACCAGCCTAGCAATTTAATCTGTTCTGTGGCTGCTAACTGCTCGATTTGCTTGGTCAATTGCGATCGCAAGACACCATCGCCAACGATGTAATATACAAGCTGACTGGTAGTTTTGCCTAACTGGGCGACAGCATCAATACCATCGGCTAAACCCTTTTTCTCCACCAACCGAGCCACGCTAATAATGAGCTTTTTTGTCTGTTCTTGGGGTTTGGGTGCGGGAATAAACTTATGGCAATCTATACCCATGTGGTGAACCATGATCTTACTAGGGTCACATCCCAAGCTAATTAACTTGTTTTGCCAGTGTTGGCTAATGGGCATTAACAAATCGGCGCAGCTAAATAGATAATCATAAATATCATCCCCATGAATCTGCAAATAGCGAGAGATATCATTACCATGAAATACAACCACTATTTTACCTTGAATCACCCCTAAATCTTTTAATAAAGCAGCTTTTAACCCATTACGACCATAATGACAGTGAATAATATCGTAGGGGGGCTGATTTAAACAAGGGAGTGCTAAATATAGAGGCTTGAGAAATTCTGCTGGTTCTCCATATCGAGAGGGGTTAAACTGCCAAAAGTTTAGAGTTTGGAGAATAGTTTGCGGCGATCGCCAGAAGTTTGTCAAAAGCAAACCAATACCCTTGAGCCAACGCCAGAGAGGATTTCGGGGAATCACTGTGCAGTAAGTGCGAGACAAAAGTTGATATTCAGTCACTTCGGGATGCATTTTAGTCTTGTTCCCAGGGCGATTACCCTTCGGGTAGGCTTCGCGATCGCAATAAATATCCACCTCATGACCGCGATCGATTAACCCCGTAATCTGATTCAAAATAAAAGTTTCCGACAAACTAGGAAACTGATCGACAAAAAAAGCAATTCGCATTTTAAACCCATTAACCATTAACCATTACCCATTAACCAATCTAATATGATTCAGCCCCAACGTATTGAGCCGAAGCCAGGACAGGAATCTGTTTGGGATTATCCTCGACCTCCCCGACTTGAGCGATCGCTCAAAGAAATTAAAATTGTGTTTAACGAAGTTATTATTGCTCAAAGTGATCATGCTTATCGAATCTTAGAAACTAGTCATCCCCCCGTATACTATCTGCCGCCAGAAGATATTAAGTTGGAATACTTAAAGCCAGTTGTGGCTAATCAATCTTTTTGTGAATGGAAAGGACTAGCGGACTATTATAATTTACAGGTTAAAGAGCGAGAAGTAGTTAACGCCGCTTGGTACTATTCTCAGCCCACAGAGAAATTTGCGATCATTGCCAACTATATTGCTTTTTATCCGAGTAAAATGGATGCCTGTTATGTTGATGGAGAATTAGTTATGGCTCAACCAGGAGACTTTTATGGAGGCTGGATCACTCAAGACATCGTAGGGCCTTTTAAAGGAGATGCCAATAGTTGGGGATGGTAAAGGGCTTCGCCCTGGCTCTAAGCTCTAAGCTCTAAGCTTTTTGATTCAATACAAAATATGACAATTTCAAAGAATCATACTTCGATTCAGCAACGCCTAAAAATAAAGATACATTTGAAAACAGAGGAGAAGGTATGTTAAAAGCTTGGTTATTTGGTGTGGGGATTTTATTTGTGGTGGTAGAGTTCAGTATTTGGCTCAAACAGTTTATGTTGCCATTGCCAATTTATATTTTAGCAGGAGCATTTTTAGCGATCGCTTCTAATTACGAACAGGGTTTAATCGCTCTATTTAGGCAGCAA
>JBEANW010000193.1:0-6295 GCA_041165225.1 Cyanobacteriota bacterium
CAAAGCCCAAACGAGTTAGCACCATTTTTAGCTGGGCAGGAGTGGTATTTTGTGCCTCGTCAACAATGACAAAAGCATTGGATAGAGTTCGTCCTCGCATATATGCCAAAGGGGCGACCTCAATTTTACCTCGCTCCATTAAATCGGGGATTTTCTCGGCATCAATAAATTCGTAGAGGGCATCGTATAAAGGACGTAAAAAAGGATTTACTTTCTCCTGTAAGTCCCCTGGTAAAAATCCTAGCTTTTCTCCTGCTTCCACCGCAGGACGGGTTAAGATAATTCGATCGCATTCATCACTCAATAATGCCTTGACTGCCAACACCGCAGCCAGAAAGGTTTTTCCCGTACCCGCTGGGCCAATTCCAAAGGTAATATCGTATTTTTGAATCGCTTTGATATATTGCTTTTGTTTAAACGTTTTAGCGCGAATTATTTCGCCTTTTTTGGTACGAGCGAGAATATTACTTTGTAGGTCATGATATTCTTCTGTTCTCCCTGTGTCGATCGCCTGAAACGCGGTTAAGATATCTGGTTCATACAAGGGTTTCCCTAAAGACCACAAGGGTTCTAAGGTTCTAATTGCTTTCGCACAACGTTCTACTGCTTTCTCCTGACCTTGCAGTAGTAAATCTTGTCCCCGCAAGATTAGGGTAACTCCCGTTTGTCGCGATAGTAATTGGAGATTTTGTTCTCTACTTCCCGCTAGGGCGATCGCACTTTGACTATCAGGCAGTTGAATCGTTTGAGACGTTTGGGTCATATATTAACTTTGGACTTCAACTTTTATCCTAGCGAAAATTTGGGGTTTAAAGCAGCCAATTTTTCTTGCTTGAAACGGTGATTACCATGCCAAGCGATCGCTAATTATTCACTATTCACTTGAATTACTAGTAGCTCAAGGCCATCAATAATCAGTTAAAATTCAACGAGGGACAAATCAAGACTAAATTTAAGATTGATATCTTGACCTTTTAACTTAAAACAGTAGATATCTTTAAATAATGATCTGGCCGTTTAACAAAACCAAAAAACAAATTGCACGCATTGAAATTACTGGTGCGATCGCTTCGGAAACTCGCAAACAGGTACTCAAAGCCTTTAAAATCATTGAAGAAAAAAAATTTCCTGCCCTACTGTTGCGAATCGATTCTCCAGGGGGAACAGTGACGGATTCCCACGAGATTTTTACCGCCCTGCAACGGCTACAAGAAGATAAGGACGTTAAGGTAGTTGCCAGCTTTGGGAATATTTCTGCCTCTGGGGGTGTCTATATTGGGGTGGGGGCAAAGCATATTGTTTCTAATCCAGGTACGATTACGGGCAGCATTGGCGTAATTTTGCGAGGGAATAATTTAGAACGGCTCTTAGATAAAGTGGGTGTTTCCTTCAAAGTGATTAAGTCTGGCCCCTACAAAGATATTCTGGCATTTGATCGCCAAACTACCGAAGCCGAAGAACGAATTCTCCAGCAGTTAATTGATTCTAGCTATGGTCAATTTGTCTCCACCGTAGCTAAAGGACGTGGTTTAGAAGAAGAGACTGTCCGCGCCTTTGCTGATGGTAGCGTGTTTACTGGAGAACAGGCTCTGGAATTGGGTTTAGTAGACCGTTTAGGGACAGAAGAAGATGCCCGCCGTTGGGCAGCAGAATTGGCAGGATTAGACCCCGATAAAACAGAATGTTTCAATATTGAAGAACCCAAACCCTTTATTAATCGCTTTATTCCTGGTCGCAGTCAAACTAAATCTGGGATTGGGATGGCGATCGATGAACTTCAGTTTGAACTATCCACCAATGGTTTGCCCTTGTGGCTCTATCGTCCATGAATCTTAACTAAAAATTGAATTTATCAAAAGCCTAGAGCTTAGAGCTACCTAGTTACAGTTTGATAATGTTCTACCGTTGGAAAGGGATCATAGAAATGATGGAGTAATTTTTTCCAGATTTGATATTCAGCAGATTGCCTAAAACCGACAGTATGGTCTTCAATAGTTTCCCAGTTAACTAATAATAAATATTGATTTTCGATCTCTAAACATTTTTGTAAATCGTGTGAGAGATATCCATTCATTGAGGAAATTATTTGGGAAGCTTCAGCAAAAGCAGCCTCGTATTGTTGATTCATACCTGGCTTGATGTTCAAGACGGCTATCTCTAGGATCATATTTCTAGGCAGGAGATTTTATTGTCAATAGTTACTAGATAATAGCAACTAGTATCAAACAACATATTAGACTAAGTTCTATTTTCTATGTTATTAAAATAATACTAAAAGTTTTTATCTTACTCGATAATGGACCATCATCATTCCCATAATCACGCCCATTCCCATCAGATTACTCAAGATATTAAACTAGCTTTTTTCCTTAATTTGGCATTTGCGATTCTAGAAATATTTGGCGGACTTTGGACTAATAGTTTAGCGATCGTTTCCGATGCCGTTCACGATCTGGGGGATAGCATCTCTTTGGGGATGGCATGGTATCTTGAAAAATACTCCCACAAGCAAAGTAATTTCAGCTTTTCCTATGGCTATCGTCGCCTTTCATCTTTAGCAGCTTTAATTAATACCTTAATCTTGTTTATTGGCTCCCTATACGTAATTTCTCAAGCGATTCCCAGAGTAATTAATCCCGAACCCACCGATGCCAAGGGGATGATTTTATTTGCGGTTTTGGGGGTAACGGTTAATGGATTAGCAATGTTTCGTCTAGCTAAAACCACTTCTCTCAATGCCAGGGTGGTGGCTTGGCATTTACTGGAAGATGCCTTGGGTTGGGTAGCTGTCTTGCTGGTGAGTATTGTTTTACTCTTTACTGATTTGTATATTCTCGACCCGATTTTATCAATTTTAATTGCGGTCTATGTTTTATATAATGCGATCGCTAATTTGCGTCAGGTTCTGTGGTTATTTCTTCAGGCTGTACCTAAGAACGTTGATCTTCAGGAGTTGGAGAAAAATATCCTGGCTGTAGAACAAGTCGATTCCCTCCACCACACCCACGTGTGGTCATTAGACGGGGAAGATCATGTTTTAACTACTCATGTTGTCGTGACAGAAAATACTACGAGAACAGAAATATTAGCTATCAAAGGAGCAATTCAACGTCTGGGAGAAAAGCTGAATTTTAAACATATGACCGTAGAAATTGAATATCGTAATGAACCCTGTTGTATGCTTCAGCATCATCGTGATTAGTTCGGAATTCGGAGTTCGGAGTTCGCCCTAAAGGATTAGCTCCGCTTCGAGTTCGGAGTTATGACCATCCTTCCTAATTGAATAACTAAAGCTTGTTTACTTCTTGTTAAGCATCGACAATGAAACATCTCTCTAGGATAGGATCTTAAACAATGTCACAATGTTTGGTTTAGTTGCGAGTTAATCAATGAATTATCTAATTGCTGTATTACCCGATCGCTTTCAGGCGGAAGAAGCTTACACAGCGTTAGAAAAAGCGGGTATTCCCTTAACTAAAATGAAGATCGCGGGACGGGGCTATAAAACTGCTGATGAGGTAGGACTATATGATGCTAAAGAGCAGGCCAAGAAAAAAGCAATTTTCATGGCTTACTGGCTGATTCCCTTCGGGTTTATTGGCGGGTATATTTTTAATTTAATTACAGGCTTACACAATCTTGATTGGGCGGGGGATCCTGGCAACCATATTGTCGGTGGTTTCCTAGGGGCGATCGGTGGAGCGATGGGGAGCGTGTTTGTCGGTGGTGGTGCTAGTTGGGCTACCAGTACGGCGGGAGATACCGTTTCCTACCGAGAATATCTAGATGCTAATAAATATTTGTTATTGGTGGATAATATTGGCGGATTTGGCGATCGCGCCATTCCCATCTTGCGTCAGTTAACCCCTGAACTAATTCAAAGCTATAACAGTTGAAAAGTTGAAAAGTTAGTTGAGATGTCATCTCTGGCAATGGGGGCAAAAATGGGCAGAGCGTCCTGCTAGTTTGGTTTTCTCAATGGGAGTGCCACAAACTTTGCAAGGTTGGTCTTTTCTGCCATAAACTAGGGCAGCATCACCATAATTTCCACTAACTCCCAGCAGATCGAGAAAATCACTAAAGGTAGTTCCGCCTTTGTCGATGGAGGTTTGCAGGACATCAATGATGGCTTGGTGGAGTTTTTTGATTTGTTTGGGTTTCAAGTCGGCAGCTACGGTATGGGGCAGGATACCACTTTGAAAAAGGGCTTCATCGGCATAGATATTTCCAATCCCCGCCACGATCGCTTGATCCAACAGCAGGGTTTTGATCTGACGACGGCGATTAGTGAGTTTTTGAGTGAAATACTTGACCGAAAAATCATCGGCAAAGGGTTCGGGGCCCAATTTTTGTAAGCCTGTAATCACGGATTCAACTTCTATTCCAGGGGGACAGTACCAAACCTTGCCAAAGGTGCGGGTATCGACAAAGCGCAATTCTTGATGGTGAGGGAAGAACCAACGAATGCGGGTGTGTTTTTGGAGCGGAGAGTCTTGGGGTAGCCACAATAGTTGCCCTGTCATTCGCAGATGCACTCCCAGCCAACCTGCGGGGCGATCATCTTCTAACTGGGCTAATTGAGCTAAAAGATACTTGCCTCTTCTCTGCCACTGAGCGATCGCCATTCCCGTAATTCCCTGCCAAAAATGTTCGATTTCTGGCGGAGAAGCTAAGGTTCTAGGCAGTAAAACTTCCCCGCCCTGAATTTTTTGCTGGAGGGTTAAATTGTTTAATCCGCGTCGGACGGTTTCTACTTCTGGCAGTTCAGGCAAGTTCTTGTTTGTTTGCTGGTGGTGTTCTAGCTTATAGCTTATAACTTATTGCGATCGCAAAGCTCCTTTATGCTGCCACTGGGTACAAATATACTATTTCTGGTCTTTACACATTCTATTGGTCGGCTTAAGATGGTCTGCTTGCAATACTCTTTGGTTGAGTTGAATTCACAATTCAAGCTTTGACTAGCAGGCTTTAGTGTAGTTTAAGCAGATAGCTAAATATTGTTTAGTATATTTGATTGAAAATTATTGTAAAATCTCAGGACTAATATTTGACTGCCCACTAAGTAGCACCACCAAAATCAAAGCAACCCAAATTAGCTCATTGTAAGCGAAAACGACCGTCTAGCTAGTGCTATAGCAATTCTCAGAACCATGAGGTACTGCTTTTTCCCTTATGCGGAGCGGTATGCTAAAGCACTAGCTTCGCGTCGCCCTTTAGGGTTTCGCCTTTCCCCTTCTTGAAGCAGTCGCTCATGGGGGAAACCCCCAAGACCGCGCTGCTTCGCTTTCCCAAACAGAACCAAGGTATATCTCACTTATTCGAGAACCGCTATAGTTGCTAGTTGCTCTCAGATTATAATTATTAGCTATTTCATTAGGTTGATCTGCTTATCATGAAAAAAATATATTCTCATTTTTGGCTATTGTTGTTAGTATCTTATAGCTTAATTTTGATGTTTATAGAAATAAAAACCTCTCAAGATTACGTCCATTATTTTTATGCAGATACCGAGGGAGAAGTTCTTTTTTATGCAATAAATACTACTCTGACAATTTCCTTGATGTTGGCAACCAGCTTAATGTTCAAAGTCAACTCGGTCTTGTTGCCACTAGAAAAAAACAATGTGACTCAAAGATTTTTTTATCTTTCTCAAGCTTGTTTCTTTTGTTATTTAGCATTTGACGATCGCTTTTTAATCCATGAGAAATTAGGATATATTCTGGGCATCAATGATGCTTTTATTATTTTGAGTTTAGGACTTACTGAAATTGCTTTGATTTTAACTTGGGGAAACTATCAACAATGGAAAGAAAGCACCAAATCATATTTATTCAAGGCGGCAATTTGTTTTGCCATTATGGTCATAATGGATGGATTCTTCCCCCAGGAGGTGGTTCTGAGATTATCTTTAGAAGACCTGTCTAAAACCTGGGCGAACGTGTTTTTATTCCTCTTCGCTTGGGATATATTTCGCCAAAATATCACCACCTTAAGGCAACGCCTCCCCACTACACAGTCTTAATTTTCGTTGGCAACCCCAAAAAATAGCCTGAGATAAAAATCAAAAATCAATTTATCCTAAAGGACGACACGAAGTTAGTGCTTTAGCATACACTTCGCTATAGTAAAAGGGTATTTTGTTCAAGAGTAAATTATTGTGACCCGTTTGATCTCAATTATTGTTGGTTTTATTATTACCCTATCCAGCAGTCTTATCTTTGCTGCCACTGCTTTTGCCACGATTGGTATCGAAAATAATCATCTTGCTGCTTGTCCTAGTTCGCCGAACTGTGTT
>JBEANW010000194.1:0-5056 GCA_041165225.1 Cyanobacteriota bacterium
GGTTTTCTGGGCAAGCAAATGCTTGACGGCGGTTTTGGTCAATTCCGAGACTTGTTGTCTTGGGTGTGCTGGAAACGAGGGAAATACTTCAAGCAAGTTGACCATAAATACACCTCGCAGATCTGTCCTGAATGCAATGCCCATACAGGCAAAAAGGAACTTAATCAAAGAGTTCATACTTGTCCTGAATGTGGATATCAAACTACGAGAGATCATGCTAGTGGAAGAGTAATTTTGAATCGAGGGTTGGAAGATATATTACCCACGGACTGTGGGGAAAGGAAACTGTCTGCTGAATGCGTACTGTCGGGGATAGCAATATCTAGATAAGTGCAACGTAGAAATTTCTACTTGCGAAGGTAGAAGCCCTCGCTGTCTCGTAAGAGCAGCGTCGGGAGTATGTCACGGATTAACTGACTTGTGTAGGTGCAGTATCTTATTCCTCTGCGCCTACTTTGTTTTAAATCCCCGTCGATTATCATCATATTCGGCTATTTTATTAGATTTTAAAAGTACATACCTGGATATGTGGCAATTGTTTAGTTATTAGAGGCTATTACTTAAGTATTCTGGCTTCAGTTAACTAAAATCAATGTTTTCACTAGGGGTCATTGACTCGACTTCGAGACAAACTTTGTTCAGACAAACAAAATAATTTGGTTCAAGATTTAAGATTGCCGAATTATTCAATATTTATCCATACAAGGAGCGTGTGAAATGAGTTATTCAAAGTCAGTACAGTATAAGTTGATTTTTTGTGGATTAAGTTGGGGAATGGCAACGATCGCCGTTCACCCCGCGATCGCTCAAGCTGAAGTACCAGTTAATCTTGCTTCCTTACCAGAATCAGCAGCAGTTTCGACTCAAGCCGATGATTTGTTATTGTCAGCGATCGAACAGCCAAAATATTTTATCGATGTTGAACAAGTAACTTATCAGGCAAGAGAATTAGACTTAGAAAAATTCTGTCAGAACTATCCTTATAACTCCAAATGCGCTGGGGTGAATACCCCTACTCCTGGTGAAGATGCTCCAGGTGAATCCACAGAGATTGAAGACAATGATCGCCAAAGCAGCAGCAAATCTAAAAGTGGTTGGGCGATCGCGCCAGAGATTAGTACCTTGGGTCTTGGGGGGCATATAATCAGAAGAATAACTCCTCAAATCAATGCCAGAGTTGGTGTTAATGCCTTTGGTTTAGGTTTTGAGATCGAAGATGATAACTCTGGAGTAAATACTAAATATGACGTAGACCTAAGTCTGCTGAATGTTTCTACCCTCGTTGATTTCCACCCCTTTAAAAGTTCTGGGTTTAAAATGACTGGTGGCTTGGTATTTAATAACAACGACATTGAAGGTACAGCCACCAATGAAAATGAAATTGAAATTGGTAATCAAACCTTTACTGCCGATCAAGTAGGTTCAGTAGATACAAATATAGAAGTTACCCGTAGTGTTGCTCCCTACCTGGGTATCGGCTGGGGTAATGCAGTTGCAGCAAACAAAGGTTTAGGATTCTGGTGCAATTTAGGAGTGATGTTCGGTGGCTCTCCTGATATTGAGGTGACTCCCAACATTAATCAAAATTTGCCTCAAGCTGTAAGAAATCAAGTTGAGACAGCAGTGAATGAACAAATAGAGGAAGAAAAAAACCAGATTGAAGATGATTTAGCCTTTCTGGGAATCTATCCAGTAGGCTCTCTTGGAATTTCCTATCAATTTTAATTTGGCTAGTTGCTAGATAATCTGAGCCTGGCGATCCCTATATTGGAACCTGAAACTGTTTAAAGGCGATCCCTAGGCTACGGGACGCAATCCTTTAGGGGAGCGTAATTGCTAATCTGGAGTCAGCTACTTTCCTCCTTTCCCCTTTTCCCTTTTCCCTATAAATAATAATATTTAGCCTTCAGAAGGAAGTCCTCGGACAAAAATTGTAAAATGAACCACAGATAGTTCTATTAATAGCATCAGCAACATAGTTATATGAGCAAGGGAACATTATTTGATAAAGTTTGGGATTTGCACAGTGTTGGCACATTACCTTCTGGTCAAACTCAGCTTTTTATTGGCTTACACCTCATCCATGAAGTAACTAGTCCTCAAGCTTTTGCGATGCTGCGAGACAGAAACCTGCAAGTGTTGTTTCCTGAAAGAACAGTCGCCACCGTAGATCATATTGTGCCTACAGAAAATCAGGCTCGTCCTTTTGCCGATGAGTTGGCAGAAGAGATGATTCAAGCATTAGAAAAAAATACCGAAGACTATGGCATTAGATTCTACAATGTCGGTTCAGGGCATCAGGGGATCGTTCATGTAATTGCTCCTGAACAGGGCTTAACTCAACCTGGAATGACCGTTGCCTGTGGGGACTCACACACTTCAACTCACGGCGCTTTTGGGGCGATCGCTTTTGGCATTGGCACTTCTCAGGTACGAGATGTCTTGGCTTCCCAGACTCTGGCTTTGGCTAAACTCAAAGTCCGCAAAATCGAAATCAATGGTCAGTTACCCCACGGTGTGTTTGCCAAGGATGTCATTCTCCATATTATCCGTAAGCTAGGGGTCAAAGGTGGCGTAGGTTATGCTTACGAATTTGCTGGTTCTACCTTTGCCACCATGTCGATGGAAGAACGGATGACCGTCTGTAATATGTCTATTGAGGGTGGTGCGCGTTGTGGTTATATTAATCCCGATGAAACAACTTTTGCTTATCTCCAAGGTCGAGAGTTTGCTCCCCAAGGGGATGCTTGGGAAAAGGCGGTTAGTTGGTGGCGCAGTCTTTGCAGTGACGATGATGCAATTTATGATGATGTAGTTCAATTTACGACGGAGGAGATTGAGCCTACTGTTACCTGGGGAATTACTCCAGGACAAGGACTGGGTATTAGTGAGAATATCCCTGTGGCTGCTGATCTACCAGAAGGCGATCGCGCGATCGCCGAAGAAGCTTATAGTTATATGAAGCTCACTCCAGGTACACCATTAAAAGGAACTAAAGTCGATATCTGTTTTATCGGTAGCTGCACCAACGGCAGAATTAGTGATCTGAGGGAAGCAGCTAAGGTAGCCCAAGGACACCAAGTAGCCTCAGCAGTGAAAGCTTTTGTCGTCCCAGGCTCAGAACGGGTTAAGCAAGAAGCGGAAGCGGAAGGTTTAGATAAAATCTTTGAACAGGCGGGGTTTGAATGGCGTGAACCAGGTTGCTCGATGTGCTTGGCAATGAATCCTGATAAGTTACAGGGAGATCAGATTAGCGCTTCTTCTTCCAATCGTAATTTTAAAGGTCGTCAAGGTTCATCTACTGGCAGAACCTTACTCATGAGTCCAGCAATGGTGGTGGCAGCAGCTATCAAAGGTCAAGTCGCTGATGTACGTGAGTTATAAAGGGCTTTGCCCTAGCTATAAGCTATAAGCTATAAGCTATAAAATACTACTATGATGCACGGTTTTATCCCACCTAAACGCTACTTTCCCTACCTTACTTGGTCACAAATTGAGCAGATGCCCAATAAGGAAAATGTCGTCATTATCCAACCGATTGGCGCGATCGAACAACATGGGCTTCATTTGCCTATTGCCGTAGATTCGGCTATTAGTTTAGGAGTATTGGGTAAAGCTTTGGAGCAGTTAGACGATGATCTTTCTGCCTATGCATTGCCCTGTCTATATTATGGAAAATCCAACGAACATAGTGGTTTTCCTGGCACCATTACTCTGAGGGCGCAGACTCTGTTGGCTGTAATTACCGAAATGGCTCTGAGTATTTACGCTTCAGGCTTTCGTAAGCTGGTACTGATGAATTCTCATGGAGGACAGCCTCAAATCATCGAAATTGCTGCCAGGGATATTCATCAAGAGTATCCAGATTTTGCCGTATTTCCCTTATTTACCTGGCGTGTTCCCCATGTTGTGGGGGAGATGTTAACACCACAAGAACAAGCCTATGGCATCCACGGAGGGGATGCCGAAACGAGTATTATGCTCTCTTTGCTGCCAGAACAGGTTCACATGGATAAAGCAGTTAAAGAATATCCCCAAGGCTTACCAGAAGATAGTTTACTCGACATGGAAGGCAAACTCCCCTTTGCTTGGCTAACCAAAGAATTAAGCAAGAGTGGCGTAATGGGAGATGCTACCGTGGCTACCAAAGAAAAAGGCGATCGCATCTTAGAATCCCTAGCCAGGGGTTGGGTTCAAGTAATTCAAGATGTCTATAAATTCAAACAACCTAATTTTAACAACTAATAACTAAACTATCTGCATCACAATGTTGCTGAATTACGGCATAACATTCTTCTACAGAGGCTCTTGCAGTCATTGCGCCCACTAATGCTTCATAAGATTTTTGGTGTCGAGTCAACAGATTAGTTGCCTGTAATTGCGCCCAACGCTCTTTTTGGGGATAGCCGATCTCTGGTAAGCCTGCCATCATTAGGGCTTGCTTTAACTGTTGTCTGTCTTCTGCTCCTCCTTGGGCGTTGCCATAAATCATTTGCTCCGCAGCAATGCCCGCCATCCAAACGGTACAGAAACGTTCTAAACTCAGACGCATTTTTTCTAGTTCAAAAGGTTGGGCGGTGAGTGTCTTCGTATCAAAACCAACACCCCCTCTGCCTAGTTTTCCTTGTTTAACAACTTCCCAAGCAGTCAGGGTATAGCCTGTAATGGGAATCCCTAAAAAATAAGCGGTCAAAAAATGTCCCGCTTCGTGATTAATAATTCGTTGTCGCTGTTCAGGGGCGGCAAATAAATCTAACAGTAAGGAGACTCCTCGACTGTTCCAACTCAAAGTATCTACCGTAGCTAGACTGAGGATGCCGAAGGTGAGAGCAGCAGGAACAACAGGAGGAATCTGAAAAATTGGGCCAAGCAAAGATGTCATAGTCATCAAGAAGACTCCTATAGCAATCAGATTTAAAGCAGTTTGGGGCATTATAAATATTTTTATTGAAAATCCTATACGTACTATTGAGTATATTGATTCTAGCCAATAAGCCGTAGTTAATTAAATGTTAATTAAATTTAGCTAATCGACGAGAAGCCCCGACTATGCTTG
>JBEANW010000195.1:0-3998 GCA_041165225.1 Cyanobacteriota bacterium
ACTCAGGAAAATCATCCCTAAAAGACATCTGTGCAATAGCAGCAAACTACTTTATTGCTTGAACTTGAAGGATTGTTAGGAAGTGTGCGAAAGGACGGCTTAAGGCTCATATTGCTCAGTAAAAGCCATCAAAGATCCCTCAGAGAAATAGCTAGCTGGCAAAATTTGCTTCCACTTTCGATAAAAGTGTTATTGTTAGGGATGAGAATGAACAGATTAAAGATTAAGTTTGTATCCAGTATCTAAGGGTTTCTTCCATAAAGTATTGAGCTATTTCTTTACCAATAATTCTGTCTCTCTAAACACAACACTCATTGAGAAGACGAACTGAACATGTCAATTTACGTAGGCAATCTATCTTACGAAGTCAACCAAGAAGACTTGAATGAAGTTTTTACGGAATATGGAACTGTTAAACGAGTTCATATTCCTAGCGATCGCGAAACGGGTCGTCCTAGAGGATTCGCTTTTGTCGAAATGGAATCCGAAGCGAACGAAGACAAAGCAATTGAAGCTTTGGATGGCGCAGAATGGATGAACCGTCAGCTAAAAGTCAACAAAGCTAGACCTCGTGAAGATAGAAGTGGCGGCAGAAACAACCGCTTTTAACAGTGACCATTGAACAGTGATCATTGAGCAGTAACCAGATTTGGAAATTTGAAAACTAATGCTTCTAGGAATTATAGGTAGATTAACTCTACGTTTTTTCTGGAGGCTTTTTAGTGCGGAGGGGAAAAACTCCGAATTCGACGCGACGTAAGGAGCTAATCCTTTAGGGCGAACTCCGAACTCCGAACTCCGAATTCCGAACTCATCCAATCACCGCAATACATTCAATCTCAACTAAAACATCTTTCGGCAGCCTCGACACTTCTACACAGGCACGAGCAGGGGCTGTGTCTTCGACAAAATACTCGGCGTAAACCTGATTCATTGGCACAAAGTTAGACAAGTCAGTGAGAAACACACTAGTCTTAACCACGTTTTCCCAGGTGGCTCCTGCTGCCGTTAGAATTGCTCCCAGGTTAGCCATTACCTGTTGAGTTTGGGCTGTAATGTCCCCTTCGCCGACAACCTGACCTGATGAGGGATCTAAGGGAATTTGCCCCGCTACAAATAGCATTTGACCAGAGGTGGCGATCGCTTGATTATAAGGGCCAACAGGGGCAGGAGCTTGATCAGTACGAATGACTTGTTTAGACATAAGAATTCAGATATGGGAGCTAAAGATTAATCCGAGGATGAGTAACAGTGAACTAGAAAGATAAAGATTGATGGCAATAAATTTACTGTTGCTCACTTTTTGGGGAAAAGCATGATTTTGCTGAACGTGATGAGCCAATTGGTAGGCAAAGGGTAAACTGCCAAAAATCATGAGGCAAAGCCAAGGCAAAGTGCCGATCAGCACCAAAATTACAGTTAAAACATAAATACTAGCGATCGCTGCGGTTAAAACCGTTGCTCCCTTCGCTGTTCCTAAACGAACAATGGGCGATCGCTTGCCTGCTGCTAAATCATCTTTAAGCTGGTGGAAATGGGAACAAAAAAGAATAATTGAGGTGCTAATACCGACAATTGCCGAAATAGCCAAACTATTAGCGGAAAATTCTTGAGTTTGAGCATAATAGGCAGCAGAAACCGCCCCAGGACCGAAGGTAAAGAAACAAATGACTTCTCCTAAGCCCAAATAGCCCAAGCGAAAAGGTGGCCCTTGATAGGTATAGCCCAAAAAGCAACAGAGTAAAACCAACAGGGCAACGGTGGGGTCTTGTTGCCACCAGGACAAAGCGAGAATCCCGACCATACCAGCACTCAGACAGAGATTAGCTACCCAGAACACTAAAGTCTTGTTGCCAGTTAAATTGACCACGGAATGAGCTTTATTAACATCAATCCCCGTTTCCGAGTCGAAGACATCATTGCTCAGATTCAGCCAGGCAATAATGAGTATTGCTGAACCCAAAAACGTAAAGAAACATTGAGCATTAAACAGATTTGTGGCAGCAAAAGCCACTGCTGTCCCCACGGCAATGGGAGCGATCGCCACACTGTAAATAGGAGGCTTAATTGCCGCTAGCCACAATTGATTTTTCTGGGTTATTTGCTTGGTAGTCATAGAAGCAGATGGAGTAACAGCAAGAGAACTCTTGAATGTTCCACGTTAGAGACAATAACTAGTACCCTATCAGCTATGACAGCTCCTATTGAGCAAGTTTCACGAAAGTTAAAGTTTTACCTTTAAAAGCTAAAGGCTCATAGAGGGGAATCAAAGCCAAGGTTTATTCTGGTTCCGCCTGGGGGTGTTAGCTAGAACTATTGCAGACAGTATCTTATAATGAAAACCATAAAATTATCTTTTTTAGTAGCTATTTACTAATAAGCAATTAACTGCACACTCAATTTTGATTTCCTGCCTGAAATTTTGGGAAATGACACAACCTACAAGCTTTATGTCTTTTGCAACTCAGCCTAGTAATTTAATTTTAGATAATAGTATTAATACAGAAATAGACGATTTTTGGTATGGTAAAAAACTGAGTTTTGCTGTAAATCAAGATACCGAAATTATTAGTTTAGCTATTCAAATCCCCAGTATCGACCCTCTGGTCTGTCTGCAAAAGTTGGGTCACAGCAATACCTTGAATTTTTATTGGGAGAACTGTAGTAAGCAAGAAGCTGTAGCTGCTTGGGGTGTAACCATCAGGGGCAATACCCAGCCTGATGCCAGGTTCACTTCCGCACAAAACCTGATTCAAAACTGGTTTAAACAAATTACTAGAGAGGGGGCAAGCACCCTGATTCTGGGGAAACCCAGTGTCTTCTGTGGATTTACCTTTTTTGCAGATATTGAAGAATCTGAACCTTTCAAGTCAGGGACGCTATTCTTACCGCGTTTTCAAATAGTCAAAAAGAATAAAAACTGCTGTTTAATTGTCAATTTTCCTCTACACCAAGGACAAGATAAAAGTTACGTTTTAGAGCAAATCAGACAAAGAGCAAATACCGTCAATTGGGCTGCTTTAAACCGATTAGAAGCAGAAGACTATGGTTTACTGTCGGTTAATCGCGAACAGTCCCAAGATTCTGATTACTTCAAATCCGTAGTTGCCTCAGCCTTAAGTTCGATCGCTGCGGGAGAATTGAGCAAGATTGTAATCGCTCATACCACCGAAATCAAGTCGGCAATTCCCTTTGACGTGATTAAGTCTTTGAGCAACTTAAGAGAACTTCATCCTGATTGTTATATCTTCTCTACCAGTAATGGCGAAGGACAAAACTTTGTGGGGGCAAGTCCCGAACGTCTTCTGAGCGTCCAAAATCAACAACTGGTAACGGATGCCTTAGCAGGTTCTGCTCCTAGAGGCAACAATAGTACTGAAGATCTTCATTTAGCCAATCTGCTGATGAAAAATCGCAAGGAAAAACGAGAACATCATGCGGTACGAGATTTTGTGATTGAGCGTCTCAAAGGTATTGGTCTAAAACCCCAGCAGTTACCGTTGCAGATCCTAAAACTGTCGAATATTCAGCATTTGTGGACACCAATTTATGGACATCTCCCCCCAGATATCGAACCCTTAGAAATTATCGCTTTGCTGCATCCTACCCCTGCGGTAGCGGGAGTATCCACAGCATCTGCCTGTGAGAAAATTCGTTACTACGAAAAATGCGATCGCTCTCTTTATGCCGCCCCCCTGGGTTGGGTAGACTATGAAGGAAACTGTGAGTTTATCGTGGGTATTCGTTCGGCTCTAATTGATGGCAACCTCGCGCGACTATATGCTGGTGCGGGTATCGTGTCTGGCTCTAATCCTGATAAAGAATTCGATGAAGTACAGCTAAAACTACAGTCTTTACTCAAAGCTTTAGTGTGAAAGTGGCGAATCGGATTTATTCATGTTGACTTGCTTAACTCCGAACTCCGAATTCCGAACTCCGAATTCCGAACTCCGAATTCCGAACTCCGAATTCCGAACTCCGAATTCCGAACTCCGAAT
>JBEANW010000196.1:0-14586 GCA_041165225.1 Cyanobacteriota bacterium
GATTTTCTCCCACTACATAGCAGCGCTCGCCGCGAAACTCTTGGTTATTCAGGAGCTTGGTTAATAACTGTTCCCCTTCCCCAACAGAAACAATTGTGCCACCAGGTAGTGACTCCTGTAACTGCTCATAAAATACGCTGACTGCGCCTCCCCCCACCACAGCTCTTGCTTCTCGATGATATTTCTTGGCTCTGGTCAAGCCCCGTTTAATTAGCTTATTATTGCGCCAAAGCTCTCCATAATAGGCAGATGCTACCTTTAACCCACCGGATGCTCCTCTTAAGCGAATCCAGGGGTTTTTACCATAGTAAAACTCAAAAGCATTTTGTAACGGATTGCCGCCTCTACCGCCAACGGGAGCATAAATCTGAATGTCTCGCCAAGAGAATACCAGCAAGGAGGGTTTAAACTCATCTACACAACGATCTAAGGCTGGATTAAAATCTAGAGGCGGAACTGTTCCCAGATCGAAGATTTTTTGTTCAACGGCGGGAAATAGTTTGTGTACATGATCTGCCAAATACACCACGCCAATGGGAAATATGGGGTTGCAGGGCAAGCGAACATAGAGGATGCGCTGAGTCATAGGTAAGAACTATCTGTTAAATTTGGCAATGCTGATGAGTCTGCTGGAGGAACCGAAACAGTTTTCTGAGAAATTTTTAGCAATTTTACACCCCAGACCATCATAAATTATTCATATAACTTAACTTTAGCGAGATTATCTGCCACAATCAACTAAGTTACCTAATATAACTATTCACAATCCCAAGCGATCGCCCTCAGCCTCACTTTGCTTTAGGAAGCCTTCATTTTATCTAACTGTTTTATCTAAATACAGTGAAATAACCTAATCCAGATTAAAGTATGGAGCATAGCGGATTTGAACCGCTGACATCTTGCATGCCATGCAAGCACTCTACCAACTGAGCTAATGCCCCTAATTCTAAAACAATACTACCACAGTTATTTTCCCTGGCTCACCCTAGGTAATTTAACTGGGTAATTCAACTAAGACGACCCAAGCAACTGTTGATAATAAAGTAAACTACTAGCAGGGCTGCTGCGGATGCTCCAACCAGAGTTGCTGCCAGCATTAGAGAGAATTCTCGCCGCTCCCAAGCCGATTGCATCAAATGCAACGACCATGCCACTAGGGCAACATCAAATATGAGAATCGGAATCAGCATACTTTACGAAATGTAAACACATGTCTATCTTAGTATAGATGTTTTCGTTTTTGGTGATTAATCTAGTAACTTAAGCTTTACTAAAGATAAATATTTGTGTTAAATAGTGATCAAATAAGCTAAGTCATTCTGATCGGGACTTGGCGCTCCTGTAAATATAATTTAATTTCTGGGACACTTAGCTGACCAAAATGGAGTAAGGATGCCAATAAAGCAGCCTCGGCTTTGCCCTGATGTAGAGCTTCATAAATATGTTGACAGTTTCCCGCGCCACCAGAGGCAATGACAGGAATTTCCACCTGTTGGGCAATAGTTCTGGTCAACTCTAAGTCATATCCTGCTTGAGTTCCATCCGCATCCATGCTGGTTACTAACAGTTCTCCCGCTCCCCGTTGTGCCATTTCTGCTGCCCAGGCGATCGCATCTATCCCTGTATTTTTTCGTCCTCCCCGCACATAAACATCCCATCCAGGATTATTCACCTCGACACGTTTACGGGCATCAATTGCCACCACGATACATTGTTTGCCAAAGCGATCGCTGGCACGATTAATTAATTCTGGATCACGAACCGCAGCGGAGTTAATACTCACTTTATCTGCTCCTGCTCGCAACAAATTTTTAATATTTTCTAAGGATTGTATGCCCCCGCCAACAGTTAGTGGGATAAACACTTGTTCAGCAGTACGATAGACCACATCAATTATTGTTCCCCGATCTTCATGGGTAGCGGTAATATCGAGAAACACTAGTTCATCGGCTCCTGCGTCATTATAAACTTTGGCAAGCTCCACAGGATCTCCTGCATCCTTGAGATCGACAAAATTAACTCCTTTAACCACTCGCCCTGCATTTACGTCAAGACAAGGTAAGATTCTTTTAGCAAGCATAGTTCAGTTAGTAGTTCAGCTAAATTTTGGGGGCGTTAATACTTAACAATATCAATAAACCAGATTTTTGAGGCGACTGCAAAAACAACAAAAAAGGATGACTCGCGCATTAACTGCTGGAATCATCCCCCACTCTCTCTAATTTGTCTAAAAAGCTTAGAACTTATAGCTAACCTAAAAATCGAACAGATGTTTTCTTAAAAACGGTTGTTCTGGCTGTTAGGCTTGTAAACAATGAAGCTAACAGTTTGACACTGCTTGATGTTGTCAAAACCAACTACGCGGATGTAACAATCAGAGTATTCAGAACGACACTCACGCACTTCGTTTAATACTTCTTGAGAGCTACGAGCTTCAAACAAAGGTAATTTCCACAGAGTCCAGTGGTGTAACTGAGGAGTAGGATCTTTTTCAAATTCTATGCCAGGAATATAACCTTGATCGATCATGAAGTCGATTTGTTTGGCAATCTGTTGATCTGTTAAAGGTGGTAAATAAGAAAGGGTTTCGTAACGACGCTCTTTAGGTAATGTTTTCATGTTTTCTGTATATATGTTCTAATCAGAATTTTCGGTTTCTTCTGTGGTTTCAGATGCACTCTCAGGCGTTTGGGTAAGACGCTCCAAAAGATAGCGACGATGAGCCAAATTATCTTTCTCTATACCAGTAGTCACTATTTCTGGCAGAAATTCTAGAGTTCGCATTGCTATATCAACACGAACCGTCATGATTCGCAGAGCTAGTTCCATTCCTCGCGGTTCGGACATAATCTCTTGTAAATATGCTTCCGCATCCCGCAGTTTTCCCCCCGAAGAATACTGTCTGAGCCAGATAGATTCTTGAGGATTAGTTTCCGCTAGTTGGGCAATAACCAACTGTACTGCTTTAAAAGTTAGATAATTTTGGACAACTTCTGCTGTATCTCGCGCAATATCTTTTGGGTGCATTTAGTTCAGATAGTTAGGGGGCTTGTACGCCCCGTTATTCTGGAATTTTAAACTTAGAGCAATTATTCAGTAAAAGAGTAATCTCTGACTTGTTTAGTGCTTCATTTTTAATTCCAGATTTAACTACTTGCTGAACTATTCTCTAAACTTAGAGAGTATCTACTGCGTCAAACTCAAACTTGATTTCTTTCCAAAGTTCACAAGCCGCAGCCAACTCAGGACTCCAACGACAAGCTTCACGAAGAACATCATTACCTTCACGAGCTAGGTTACGTCCTTCGTTACGGGCTTGAATACAAGCTTCTAAGGCGACACGGTTAGCAGTTGCACCAGGTGCATTACCCCAAGGGTGTCCTAAAGTACCACCACCGAACTGGAGACAAGAATCATCGCCGAAGATTTCTACCAGTGCAGGCATGTGCCATACGTGGATACCACCAGAAGCTACAGGCATGACACCAGGAAGTGAAGCCCAATCTTGAGTGAAGAAGTTACCACGAGAGCGATCTTCCTCTACATAGTCTTCACGCATTTGGTCAACAAAACCTAGAGTGATGTCGCGTTCACCTTCAAGTTTACCAACCACAGTACCTGAGTGGAGGTGGTCACCACCAGACAGACGCAAACATTTAGCCAAAACGCGGAAGTGAATACCGTGATTTCTTTGACGGTCAATTACAGCGTGCATGGCGCGGTGAATGTGGAGTAAGACACCGTTACGACGACACCATTTAGACAAAGTAGTGTTGGCAGTAAAACCACCAGTCAAGAAGTCATGCATGACGATGGGAGTACCAATTTCTTTGGCAAACTCAGCACGTTCCATCATGTCTTCACAAGTAGCAGCAGTCACGTTTAAATAGTGACCTTTTACTTCATTGGTTTCAGCTTGAGATTTCTCAATGGCTTCTTGGACAAATAAGAAGCGATCGCGCCAACGCATGAAAGGTTGGGAGTTAATATTTTCGTCATCTTTGGTGAAATCTAAACCACCACGAAGACATTCATATACTGCACGACCGTAGTTCTTAGCAGATAGACCTAATTTGGGTTTAATGGTGCAACCCAACAAAGGACGACCATATTTGTTTAATAAGTCTCTTTCCACAGTGATCCCGTGAGGAGGTCCCTGGAATGTTTTGAGCAAAGCTACAGGAAAACGGATGTCCTCTAGACGCAAAGCACGTAAGGCTTTGAATCCAAATACGTTACCTACCAAAGAAGTCAGAATGTTGGTTACAGAACCTTCTTCAAACAAGTCCATGGGGTAAGCAACAAAACAGAAGTATTGATTGTCTTCACCTGGAACAGGCTCAACTTCATAACAACGACCTTTATAGCGATCGAGGTCAGTTAAACCATCAGTCCAGACTGTTGTCCATGTACCAGTAGAAGATTCAGCAGCTACAGCAGCCGCACATTCTTCAGCAGGAACACCAGGCTGGGGGGTCATGCGGAAACAAGCCAAAAGGTCTGTATCCTTGGGGGTATAGTCTGGGGTGTAATAAGTTAGTCGATAGTCCTGTACACCAGCCTTAAATCCAGCACCTGTCTTAGTTGCCATCTTTGGTCATTCCTCCATAAATAAAACGCTTAATTTTTACTTTCCCTATAGAGCCACTCGTTATGACAGACTGAAGGTCATGCCAAGGGGCGGTTTTTGAATTTAAGACTAAATTTTTTGCTCCGATCAAACCCTATACCGTTCATTACATCTGGATCTCACAAGATCGGCAGATAAATTAGTAGGTGACTCTATAGTATCGTTAAAAAAATCAGTAGAAAGATGTTTCTTAGTCCTAAAAAAACCGTTGCTATAAATAGCAGAATAAGCTATTTCTCTTCAGTAATTTCTTATGTTAATACAATATCATGAATGTTAATACTTAGTGAGTATTTTTGACTTGGTTTTGATTGGTTTATTTTTTATAATGCATAAAATAAACTAATCATTTTTGAGCTAATAAATAAAATTAAGAATTATTAATATTTTCTTCATTTAGTTAGTTACAAGATACTCTCCTGCAACCAGCTAAATGACAAAGTGAGTATTTTTACTCATCTTTTTTTTGATTAGATATCTTCTAGATTTGATTGATAATTGCTTAAACAGCAAAAAGCGGACACAAATCAATATTTGCATTAGCTAGCTAAAAAATAGAATTGATATCTGTCGACTTATTGGTTTATTTCAGGTATTTTTGCTCAATATATGAATTCTATGGACTCCAAGGATCAGGAGGAGAAGTTTTATTATGGGGAAAAAGCGTGATTAAAAGTTCATTAATATAAAGCTGTCCAACCACAGGTTTTTTCTGCTGATTAACAGCAGTTTGGGTCGAAGTTTCAACTTGAATTACAGCAGGGGAATGGGCAGTGTAATTAGAATTTTGAACTGTTTGAGGTTTAAACTTTTCTTCCTGAGCAAATTCAGTCCCCACAGGATTAACATTTTGATGATTGTTATTCGACTGGGATTTTGGCTGCTCCTCAGCATGCTGCTCTACCTGGCGAGAACTATCTCCCATGATCGAACCAGGTTCTACCACCACCATTGGTGCCACATCTGATTGAAAAATAGTGCTGGAAGTGCCAATACAACAATTGTTACCGATCTTACTTGCTCCAATAATTAAGACTCCTGCACCTAAAATTGCTCCGCTACCGATGTTGATAGAACCCTGGGCGGCATTAATAATTGCTCCCATACCAATACAAGCATCTGCACCAATGATAATCTTTTGATTGGGGGCAGCTTGCAAGATTACTCCTGAAGCTAAAGATGCCGTAGGATGAATCTCAACATCGCCACTAATGCGGATATCCTTGTTTAAAGTAGGTTGTGGAGGTGGGAGATAAATCATGGAGAAAAATAAACTTACTGATGGGATGCAGGAGCAGAGCTTTGAGGGTCAACATTGACCTTGATTTACACAACAACCGCTCCATTATCCTCGATCGCGAATGTCACCTCTGAGTTGGCTTTATGGTCGTTGAATGATCGTTTCTGCCACCCGACGTTTTGCCTGGGGGTCGATGCCGATCATGCGGACGTATTCCCCAGAATGTTCTGAGAGACAAGCTTCTAGCGCAGCTACCACATCTGATTCATGGCGACTATCGATGGGAGAGCAACTATTCCAGGATTGCGCCCTAAAACGACGCTTATCGGCATGTTCGGTGCCAATTTTAAAGCCAGCCGAAAGTAGCGATCGCAATTCTTGTAAGGCGGCGGAATCTAATTTATTGCTACTATAACCACCATAGCTAGTACTGTTGCCACCATAACTACTGTTATTACTACTGCTGTTGTAACTTGCAGTACTATAGCTAGATTGAGTAACGGAGTTATCCCCTGGGCGTTGAATAATCGTTTCCGCCACGCGACGTTTTGCTTGAGGGTCAATCCCTAGCATCCGCACATATTCTCCAGAATGCTCTACTAAACAAGCTTCCAAAGCAGCAATAATGTCTGATTCACGACTACTTTCAATGGGAGAGCAGCTTTTCCAAGATTGAGCTTTGAAGCGGCGCTTATCAGCATGTTCGGTGCCAATCTTGAAGCCAGCAGCGAGTAAAGAACGAATTTCTTGGATAATCTTCGACCCAAGTCGGCCGATGCCATTCCCATTGCTACTACCATTACTAGTACTATAGCTGCTACTACTACCATTACTAGTACTATAGCTACTGTTACCGTTGTTACCGCCATAGCTAGAAGAACTATGGTTAGATTGGGTAGGATTGTCTCCAGGGCGCTGAACGACAATTTCTGCAATTCTTCTTTTCGCCTGAGCATCTACTCCAATCACGCGAATATATTCTCCTGGATACTCAGCAGCAGCTTGCTCGATCGCACTGAATACTTGATTGCCACTTACCCGTCCGATAGTCAACCAAGATTTGGTTCTAAAACGACGCTGATTAGCGTGTTCGATGCCAATGCTACAACCTTGAGCAATGAGACTATTGATTTCTTGAGCAGCACCATTCCCTAAATTGCCACTAGGCTGAGCGCCACCGCGATTTCTGCCTCCACGACCTTTGCTAGTGGCATGAGTTGCCACACTTCTGACCGTTCCTTCCCCTGGGGTGTCTTCAGGACGTTGGATTACAACTTCGGCAATTCTTCTTTTAGCTTTGGGGTCAACGCCGATTAATCTGACATATTCTCCCTGGTATTCATGGAGAATCGACTCTAGTCTGGCGACGATTTGATTCTCATTTCTGCCATCAATTTGACCTACGGTCAACCATGATTTAGTTTTAAAACGACGTTGGTTCGCATGTTCGGTGCTGATAATACAGCCTTGCGCCAGCAGCGATCGCACTTGGGTTTTAATATCTGAACTTAAACTCATATTACTTACTGAATTTGTATATTCACTTTGGTCGTTAAGCTCGGAATGCAAAGCCGTGGCTGTTCCTTGCTTTTTCGATACTTTATGTACTTGAGGATTAACGCAAGCCTGATCATCGGCACAGCGATAGCCAGCTAAAAGAGCTTCATTAATTTCGACAACATGATTGGCAAAAGAGCGATCGCTATCAATGACATTAGGTAGACGTTCTGCCTGTTGCTGGTTGACGATCACCGCTCCCGAAGGAACATATTTACCAGGAGGAATCTCTACATCCTGAATCAGGGCGTGCATCATCACAATACAGCCATCCCCCACCTTGGCATTAAAAACGGTGGAGCGAAAACCAATAAAACATTCGTCCCCAATGTAGGCTGGCCCATGAATTAGCGCCATGTGGGTGATACAGGTGTTTTGACCAATCCAGACAGAGTATTCTTGGTTGTCATCACCAATCACTCGACCCTGTTCTAGACCATGAATTACAACACCATCTTGAATGTTGCTGCTTTCTCCAATGAAAAAAGGCGTTCCCTCATCGGCGCGAATGGAACTCCCTGGAGCAACAAAAACATTCGCACCGACCCTGACATCACCAATTAAGCGAGAGAAAGGATGTACGTAAGCACTCTCATCTACTTTTGGTGTTGCTAAGTCTTTTGACCACGGAGTCGGGGGAGCCGCCTTGGTGCGGGCTGCCATTGTCTCAATTCCTCCTAAACTAACTTGACGAGAGACCCTACCGACGAAACTTCAGCTAAGGCCTCGATACGGGACGCGCCCCCAGGTGCTAATCCTTTAGGGCTAAACCGTAAACGCGGAAGCTGACCATCTCACAAATCGATGTAACTTATTTTGTGCCAATCGACCCTAGGAAAGTCTTTCAGCTTCTTTCTTGCTGTATAGAGCATTGCGCTCGACATTGACTGTATCAATAATGCCAACAATGGTAGCGTCTAGGGGTTTTGACTCTTGACCAGCCTCAATTCTGGCCGCGCTACCGCGACTAACTAAGACCCATTCACTCACACCCGCCCCAACTAAGTCCCCCGCAACTTCGTATTTAGGTAGAAGCTGCCCTGATTCATCAATATATTGAACTAAAAGTAACTTAATTCCCCTCATACTGGGGGTTTTATGGGTGCTAACTACCGTGCCACGAACCTGGGCTATCTGCATACCATGTTGCCTAAACTAATTTTATGGTCTTCTTAGAGGACGAGGATTGACACTTTCACGGAATTGCTCTACAGCTTCGGTGTAGCGAATGGGCAGAACATATTCCAGATTTTCGTGGGGACGAGCGATAATATGAGTAGACAGTACCTGACCGCCATTTACTCTAGCTACGTTTTCTGTCCCTGCTGTTACAGAAGCCTGAACTTCTGATACATCGCCACGAACGATGACGGTAACGCGACCTGTACCGATTTTTTCGTAGCCCACTAGAGTTACACGGGCTGCTTTAACCATAGCATCTGCTGCTTCTACTACCGCAGGGAAACCTAATGTTTCAATCATTCCAACTGCAATTGACATAATTTTTGCTCCTGAATTTTTTTAAGAATGTTCCGCCTTGGCGGAACATGGTCATTTAATTGCTTAATTAATTGCTTAACTTGCTCTTAATTCTGTGATGAACTTGATGAACTTAGTTCAACCTGCTCTTTTAATAATTTATTAATAGGTGCGGAACTGTTCTACTTCTTCGGTGTAGCGAATGGGTAGGACATATTCGAGGTTTTCGTGGGGACGAGCAATGATGTGAGTAGACAATACTTGACCACCATTAACTCTCGTTACGTTCTCCATACCTGCTGCTACGGAAGCCTGAACTTCCGATACATCACCACGGACGATGACAGTAACGCGACCTGTACCGATTTTTTCGTAGCCGACTAAAGTTACACGGGCTGCTTTAACCATAGCATCTGCTGCTTCTACTACCGCAGGGAAACCCAAGGTTTCAATCATTCCAACTGCAATTGACATAATTTTTACTCCTTATACAGCTAGCTATGTTGCTAGCCACGTTTTGCTAAATTTACTAGTCTTTAAGTATTGTGATTACTAATAATCAGTTACTCTATGAGTTACTGATTATTAGTAGGAGCGAAACTGCTCTACTTCTTCGGTGTAGCGAATGGGCAGAACATATTCGAGGTTCTCGTGAGGACGGGCAATGATGTGAGTAGACAATACTTGACCACCATTGACTCTTTTGACACATTCAACCCCAGCAGATACAGAAGCTTGTACTTCTGATACATCGCCCCGCACAATTACGGTGACGCGCCCCGTACCGATTTTTTCGTAGCCGACTAAAGTTACACGAGCTGCTTTTACCATGGCATCTGCTGCCTCGACCACTGCTGGAAATCCCAGAGTTTCAATCATTCCAACCGCAATTGACATTTTTTATTTCCTCTTCAAACCAGATATACCCGCAACAAACCCGCCTGACATGTTGAGGTAAGAAAATTACCTTGTCAACCAGCCGTGCTTTATCACTCCTAAAATGTGGTTCGCTAAACCCAACCTCAATGGCTCATAAATGGTTCATAAATGGCTCATAGAAAACTATAAACTATATGGTTGATATATAGTTAACTATTTTCTAGTTCTCTTTTAGAGTTGGACTGGAAAATAGCTGGAACCGCATTATCCAAAAAACCAAGTATTTGGCAGCAACAAAAAAGCCAACGCTAATTTATTCACTCCTAGATCAAGCATAAGTAACCTTGACTCCTTTGACAATATAAATCATGATGATATTTTTTAATTTGATTGTTAAAGAGAATTAATACCTGGTCTAAAAAGCAACATAATATTTGATGATGAGCAGAACCTATTGATGGTATAGCTGTTTTTTATAATTTTTTTATAATGTCTAGTGGAAATAGTTGAGAATCTTGATGAACTCTAGGGAATTAAAGAATCTTGGGGACTAATCCTGCCAATAAAAACAATAGTTTGATTTTAAAAAACTTAGAGGCGTAATAGCTGGTAAGATAGGGCTTTAAGAAAAATAAATTAAGTCTTCCAGTTAACCTGAAGAGAATCAGGAACAGTTAACTTAAAGATTCACAATTATAAATTCTGGCGTAGTAATTCTTGAGACAGTTTTGATGACTGACTTTTTATTGGGAAATTTTTGGTTAATACCTACCTATAGTTTGATAGGTGCATTGATTACTCTACCTTGGTCTTTGGGTATTGTGCGCCAAACAGGGCCTCGTCCGGCGGCGTATATTAATATCCTGATGACGGTGGTGGGTTTTATCCACGGTTTAATAATTTTCAACCTGAGTTGGGGCAGACCAGCTCAACAGCTTGTTTTTCACTGGCTACAGGTAGCAGATCTAGATTTAACCTTGTCCTTTGAGCTTTCTCCTGTCAGCTTTGGGGCATTGGAGTTAGTGACGGGGATTAGCTTATTAGTGCAGATATACGCTCTGGGATATTTAGAAAAAGACTGGTCTCTGGCGCGCTTTTTTGCTTTGATGGGCTTTTTTGAAGCTGCCCTAGCGGGTTTGGCGCTGAGCGATTCTTTGCTCTTGAGTTACTGCTTATTAGAAGCATTAACTTTATCTACTTATTTACTAGTGGGCTTTTGGTATGCTCAACCCTTAGTAGTGACCGCTGCCAGAGATGCTTTTTTGACAAAAAGAGTCGGTGATATTGCTCTGTTGATGGGGATTGTCGCTCTTTCTAGTTATGGAGAGGGATTGAATTTTTCCCAGTTAGAAACCTGGGTGCAGGGCAATCAACTAGCTCCGACAGTAGCCGCTTTATTAGGTTTAGCTTTGATTGCTGGCCCCATTGGTAAATGCGCTCAGTTTCCCCTCAACCTCTGGCTAGACGAGGCAATGGAAGGGCCAAATCCTGCGGGAATTATGCGGAACTCGATTGTGGTGTCAGCGGGAGCTTATGTCTTAATTAAGTTAGAGCCAGTAACCACCCTCTCTCCTGTTTCTGCCTATGCCTTGATTTTGGTAGGGGCAGTTACCGCCATTGGTACATCCTTGATGGCGATCGCTCAGATAGATATCAAACGGGCTTTATCCCATTCTACTAGTGCCTATATGGGTCTGGTGTTTATTGCGGTGGGTTTAAGACAGGTGGATATTGCGTTCTTGCTCTTGTTTAGTCATGCGATCGCCAAAGCTCTATTATTTATGAGTGCAGGGTCGGTGATCTTAACCACCAATAACCAAAACGTGACGGAAATGGGGGGCTTATGGTCGAGAATGCCAGCCACAAGTCTCTCTTTTCTGGCGGGGGCAGCGGGACTGATCGCCTTTTCTCCCCTGGGAATGTTCTGGACTTACCATCGTTGGTTTAGTGGTGCTTGGGATGTGGACTGGTGGCTACTCTTGATTGTCATGTTTGTGAATGTCTTTTCGGCAATTAACTTGACGCGGTTGTTTAGAGTCATTTTTCTCGGCCCTCCTAAAGTCAAAACTCGTCGCGCCCCTGAAGTTCCCTGGCAAATGTCGGTACCAATGGTATCTCTAATAGTGGTTACACTAATCACTGCCTTTGCTCCTGCCCAGTGGTCACTATGGTTGAGTCCCAATACGCCAGTGGCGCTGCAACAGCCTGAATTAGTTACGCAGTTGGCTACCCCTCTGATCATTGCCTCTGGTGCGCTGGGCTGTATCATTGGTTCTACCATTAAGGTGCGGAAAGCTTGGGCGCGATCGAGCAATTTTACCTTGCGTTTTTTCCAAGATTTATTAGCTTATGATTTCTATATCGACAAGCTATATGAAGTTACCATCATTGCTGCGGTATCTAATCTGGCGAAATTAACCTCTTGGATCGACCGTTACATAGTCGATGGGGCAGTCAATTTTGTGAGTTTGGCAACCATTTTTGGTAGCAATGCTCTTAAATACAACACTTCAGGACAATCTCAGTTTTACATTGCCACGATTGTTATTGCCATGAGCTTACTGCTCTGGTCGATGATTAATGGTCAATGGTCATTAGTAACGAATTACTGGTCGTCCATGATGTAATAGTTATGACAATTTTGACGCGCAATTTTTAGCCACATTTCAACCACGTTTTAGCAACAAGTTTAAATCGATTTAATTCTTTTGGATAGCATCATGCTCAGTGCCTTAGTCCTCATTCCTTGCTTGAGTGCCGCCATCATTGGCTTATTACTGCCCGAAAAAGGCAATAACCCTCGTAATATCGCCATTGTTACCGCAATTAGTGTTTTAGTCATTAATCTCATTCTGGCTTTCCAGTTTAATTTTCAACAGGAGAGTTTTCAGTTTGAAGAGGACATAGCCTGGATTGAATGGATTGGCTTAAACTATCATTTAGGAATTGATGGTCTTTCTTTTCCCCTGGTGCTGCTCAACAGTTTTTTGACCCTCATTGCCATTTTTAGCACTAATCCCCAGATTCAAAGACCTAGGCTCTACTATGCCATGTTGCTCTTGCTCAGTGGTGGTGCAGCGGGGGCATTTCTGGCTCAAGACTTACTGCTATTCTTCCTCTTTTATGAATTGGAAATTGTTCCCCTCTACTTCTTAATTGCGATCTGGGGTGGCCCCAAAAGAGGCTATGCAGCGATGAAATTTTTGCTCTATACTGCTCTTTCGGGAATTTTGGTCTTAGCTTCTTTCCTCGGATTGGTATGGCTGACAGAGGCGAGTAACTTCGATTATTTACCCCTGCGATCGCATCATCTCCCCTTAGCCACTCAACTTCTACTCCTCGCACCGTTACTGATTGGGATTTTCATCAAAATTCCGATTTTTCCTTTCCATACCTGGCTGCCTGATGCTCACGTTCAAGCATCTACTCCCATTTCCGTATTATTGGCAGGAGTACTCTTGAAACTCGGTACTTATGCTCTATTGCGCTTTGCGGTGGGTCTATTCCTCGACGGTTGGTTATATCTTGCCCCCTGGTTAGCGATTTTAGCTGCCGTTAGTGCTTTGTATGGTGCTTCTTGTGCGATCGCCCAGAAAGACATGAAGAGAGTGGTCGCTTATTCTTCTGTATCCCACATGGGTTATATTCTCTTGGCAGCTAGTGCCACCACTCGTCTCAGTATGAGTGCTGCGGTATTCCAAATGGTGAGTCATGGTTTGATCTCGGCATTTCTGTTTTTATTGGTAGGGATGGTTTACAAAAAAACGGGTTCAAGGGATGTGGATGTTCTGAGGGGTTTACTCAACCCAGAAAAAGGACTACCTGTGACGGGAGGGATGATGATCCTGGGGGTGATGGCAAGTTCTGGATTACCAGGGATGGTTGGTTTTATCTCGGAATTTTTGGTATTTCGCGGTAGTTTTCCGATTTTTCCCATTCCCACTCTCCTCTGCTTAGTGGCAACGGGTTTAACCGCCGTCTATTTTCTCCTCGTAGTTAATAAAGTGTTTTTTGGTCGCTTGACGGAAGGACTGGCACAGATTCCCCCTGTGAAGTGGCAAGAACATGCTCCTGCTTTTGTCTTACTGCTGTTGATCATTGCTTTTGGGCTGAAGCCAGACTGGGTGACTCATTGGAGCGAGGTACAGGCGATCGCCCTGTTAACAGGCAGCTAAGACCATACTCTTAAACACCACTTTTAAAGCTTCAATTCAGTAATATTTTTAGTTAGATCAATCATTATGGCTCGTACCTTCACTAAAAGCTCTAAATCCTTACTGGTCGAGGAATATATCACCAGACTAGAGCAAGGATCGGCATTACTTGATGATTCTCCCCAGAACTTGCTCGAAGTTGTGGGCATCCTCAAAAGCTATGGAGTAGTTTTAGATGCTTATTCCATCAATCTGAACTATATCGCCGACACGCAGTTTTTAAAGTTATTTCCCTTCTTTAAATACTTCAACGGGGAGGTGAACCCAAACACCATAGCTAAGTTTATGCTCCACGATCGCATTAACTATGAATATGCTGAATATTGCATGAAAGGGATGTTTTGGCACGGTGGTGGGGGTGTCGATACCTATCTCGATACACCAGAGTTTGCAGCCGAAACGGAACGGTTGATTAAAGCCTTTTATCGTTACAATCCCTTGATGTTGGTACTCCACAAGGCATTTCCAGACTTTTTGCCAGAGCAAATGCGTCAAATGGCTTATTACAGTGCTTTAGGTCAGTTTTGGCGAGTAATGAGTGATATCTTTATCAACCTGTCGGATAGCTATGACCAAGGAGAGATTAA
>JBEANW010000197.1:0-7421 GCA_041165225.1 Cyanobacteriota bacterium
TGGGATCGATCGCGATCGGTAAATGAGTTAGGGAGCGCAATACTGGAATTACGGCTAGGTCTAGGGTATTGCGCACATATTGACTATCAAAGGTGCGAATGCCCCGCTCGCATAAAATTACGTTGGAATTACCTGCCGCTAAAATATATTCTGCTGCCATCAATAGGTCATCAATGGTAGCTGCCATGCCTCGCTTCAGAAATACTGGCTTATCCTGAGCGCCAACTTTTTTGAGCAGAGGAAAATTCTGCATATTTCTCGCCCCGATTTGGACAATATCGGCAAATTCTGACACCTTCTCGACATCGGCAGTATCCATGACTTCGGTGATAATGCCCAAGCCACTGGCATCTCGTGCCGCAGCTAATAACTCTAAAGCACTCTCTCCATGACCTTGAAAAGAATAGGGAGAAGTTCGCGGTTTGTATGCGCCACCTCGAAGAAAACTTGCTCCAGCAGCTTTAACCGCCTTTGCTGTCTCGATAATCATCTCTTCATTTTCGACGGAACAAGGCCCCGCAATCACCACTACAGGGTAATTAACTCCAAAGGTAACGTCACCCCTGGGAGTGGGAACAACCACCTTACTATATTCCCCATTACGGTATTCCAAGCTGGTCTTTTTATAAGGCTTTTCAACTCGCAAGACGTTTTCGATCCAAGGACTAATTGTTTTCAACTGTAGAGGATCTAAGGATGCGGTATCCCCCACTAACCCCATGACAATCTTGTGTTTGCCCACGATTTTCTCTGGAGTTAGTCCCCAATCCTGTAATTCTGCTTCTATTCTCTGAATTTCTTCCTCTGGAGAACCGACTTTCATTACTACGATCATGAATTAATAACCCCAATTTATTGAGTGAATTATCTTATTCAGTAATGGTAGTCAATTTTTTGCAAAATGGAGTGGGGCGATCGCTCTAGACAATCTTCAATGCATTTGATCTATGTGTAGCAGTTCTCAGAACCATGAGGTACTGCTTTTTTCCCTTTCCCTTTTCCCTTTTCCCCTTTCCCAAACAGAACCAAGGTGTAGGAGAAACTTTTTAAGGTTAACTATCCGCCTTTTTAGATGACTTCCAAGCATCTCTGGTTCTGCCTAGGTTAACTTTAAACTCATCGCCTCCCAAGGCACTGCCAGCATTTTCCTCATCCCAGGAAGCGGAAAACAGACCATAGCTCAAACCCAAGACTCCTAAACCTAAAAAGCCAAAGGAGACGGCAAAAGCGACATAGGGAGGAAGTTCGACAACTTTATTTACTTTCAGCCAATAAAAAACCAAGAGGGACAACATTCCCAAGACAGAAGGGATACCACAGAAGATTGCCATCCGCCGTCCCATACGCTTACTCACCACATCAGGGATTGCTGACAGGTTAGAGTTGGGGCGAGATTTTCTAGCAGTACCCTTGCGCTTCTGCTTTTCGGTTGTCGTGGTCGCCGTTTTTTCAGGCTTTTCCTTTTTATTGCTATTACGGGGTTCAAAGGGTAAGCGATCCCGTGGAGAATCTGAGGGCATAATGTCTGATGATTAACGGCGAATGCCAAGACGAGCAATCAATTTTTGGTAGCGTTCGTAATCTTGTTTCTGGATGTAGGCGAGCAAACCTTTGCGACGACCAATCATTTTTAACAGACCTCTTCTGGAGGAATGATCTTTCTTGTTGGCTTTGAGGTGAGCAGTGAGCTGATTGATTCTTTCGGTAAGAACGGCAATTTGCAAGTCAGCAGAACCAGTATCGGTTTCGTGAACTTGGTATTCCGTCATTAGTTCTTGCTTGCGCTGTTGAGTCAGAGTCATAGTTTAGTCTAGATTTGATTGGCTTGATTGGTTTAAACTGCAAACTATCTTATAGTTAAGCTGCGAACTATTATAGTTAAACTGCAAACTATTATATTATCATCACCATTGGTTTTCAGCGTAACATCTGAAAGTAATCAGCAATAGGTAAGAGATGAAGAAAAAAGCGCAATCAAAAGCTGAAGATTATCAGGTTGGCAAATGGCAATGTGTTGCGGGTTGTGGTGCTTGCTGTAACCTTTCTCCTGAAGAGCGACCAGATTTAGAAGAGTATCTGTTTGGTGAGGAGTTACAGACTTACCTGAGCATGGTGGGGGAAGATGGCTGGTGTATTAATTACGACCATGATCAGCGTAAATGCAACATATACGAACAGCGTCCCCGCTTTTGTCGAGTGCAACCTGATACTTTTAAATCCATGTTTGGCATCGAGGCAGACGAGTTTAATGAATTTGCGATCGCCTGTTGTGAAGATCAGATTATGGGGGTTTATGGTGAGCAAAGCCTAGAACTAGAGCATTATCATCAGGAAATTGCTCAGGGCTAAACTAGTCTAATAGGGAAACACTAACCCTAATAATTTAGCTTTGGAGAAAATTCACTAATTCTTCTAATTTAGTCCAAGCAGCGCCACTGTTGATAATTTCCTTGGCAATGTCAACCCCTTGAAGATGCTCCCCAAAAGGTACAATTTCGCCCACCTGTAGGGCAAAAGCAGCGTTGAGAGCTACGGCATCTTGCTGTGCTGTTGTACCTTTTCCCTGAAGTACGTTCCGTAGGATCGAGGCATTCTCCGAAACTTCTCCCCCTTTTAATGCTGTCAAAGATGCTCGATTTAAGCCGAGGGTTGCAGGATTAATCGCGATCGCTCTAATCTCACCCTGGTTAACGATCACCAGATCGGTAAGATCTTCCAATCCTGCCTCATCCAGCTTTTCTCTACCATGTAGGACGATCGCTTTTTGGATGCCCAACAGCTTTAAAGCTTCCGCCATGCTATGAAGGAACTGGCTATCATAGACTCCAATTACCTGTCCTGTGGGACAAAGAGGATTGACTAGGGGGCCTAGCAGATTAAAGATCGTTCTGATCTTTAGGGTGATGCGTAAAGGTGCCACACTCTTCATAGCAGGATGCCAACCATTGGCAAATAAAAATGTCACACCGACCTTTTCTAAGGCTGCGGAGACCTTATCTAGAGGGGCGGTTAAATCGACTCCTAAGTACTCTAAAACATCTGCTGACCCCACCTTGCTGGAGGCGGAACGATTGCCGTGTTTAGCTACTTTAACCCCTGCTGCTGCTGCGACAAAAGCGACGGCGGTAGAAATATTAAAGGTGGAGGAGCCATCTCCTCCTGTACCACAGGTATCAATCACAGGATAATCATGACTGATGGCTTGCTGTTGTCGAGATTGCTCTTTTAAAACCTGTGCCATGCCAGCTAATTCACTAGCAGAAACTCCTTTGGCTTGAATAGCAGCTAAGATTGCCCCCGATAAGACTTCAGGAATTTGCGATCGCGGAGCGAGTTCTTTAGGGTTCCCAGAGGGAAATCCCAGCCACCCTGTCATTAGTTGTGCAGCTTGAGACTGGGAGAGAGATTGCCTATCTAATAGCTGTTGTAGCAAGCTAGGGAAATCTATGGGACTGGGATCATGCATAACTGCGGAAATTTAAAGTGATTTTTTAAAGTGATTTTTCGCCCTAGGTACAGGGGAGGATTTACAATTAGGGAAAATCTTCTTGTCAGCTAGGTTTGCCTAATTGTAAATTTAATCTATGAAATATTTTCTCCGACTAAGCGCACTTTTGTTGCTGCTAATTCTCTTAATTTTTCCTGTTCCTGCTTTAGCGGGGAGTTCTTCTGCGGTAACTCCTTCTACCTATAGCGAATTTGATGTTAAAAACAAAGACTTTTCAGGAAAAGTTTTGCAGAGCGTAGATTTCGCCAGAGTCGATTTGGAAGAAGCAAACTTTAGCAACGCAGATATTAGAGGAGCGGTATTCAATGCGTCTAACTTGGCTAAGGCTAATCTTTCTGGGGCAGATTTTAGCTATGGTTTTGGCTATTTGACTAATTTCGATGGTGCAAACTTAACTAATGCCAATTTTCAGGAATCAATTTTGTCTTTCTCCACTTTTAAAGACGCAACTATTAACGGCGCAGATTTTACCCTCGCTGTCTTAGAAAAATGGCAGGTTAAACAACTCTGCGAACACGCTACTGGAGTCCATCCCCAAACGGGAGTTGATACTCGTGAATCCCTCGGTTGCAAGTAATTTGAGTCAAAAGCCCCAAACAGTTTGGATTGCCAGACACGGTAATCGTCTAGATTTTGTTAACCCAGAATGGTTCAATACCGCTAAAAGACGTTACGATCCTCCCCTCTCGGCAGATGGTTTAGTCCAAGCGCAAGAATTAGGACAAAGACTCAAGAGAGAAAATATTCAGCATCTTTTTGTCTCTCCTTTCTTGCGAGCTATCCAAACTGCTAATGAGGTGGCTAAGGTGATCCATCTACCCCTCAATTTAGAGGCGGGATTAGGGGAATGGCACAACGGCGACTGGATGACGGAAGCCCCTGAAACTGACTCTCAAGAGTTTTTAGCAGCAGCATATCCTGGGATCAATTGGAGTTATCAATCTCACATCCATCCTCAATATCCTGAGACAAAAGCTGATGTTAATCGTCGTACCGCAGCAACGATCAAGCAGCTAGTATCTAAGTTTGACGGAGATATTTTGCTCGTGGGACATGGTGCCTCTGTGTTTGGGATTACTCAGGGTTTAGTGACCGAAACTCCCGACTGTAAAGTGGCGCTATGTTCTTTAACTAAAGTGACGGGGAAGGGGGAGAATTGGGATTTAGAATTTTATGCTGATACTTCCCATTTAAGTCAAACTGAAACTCAGGTTCGACTGAATTAGTTTAAGGAGCTTGGCGATTGCGCTCCGCGCACCCTTCGGATCGCCAATAGAGGAAAAACCAAGAACTAAAAATCAACAAATAGAAGGCTGTCTTTCCTTGCTGCTGACTATTGCTTTGGAGAGAGTTAGCTGAGTGCCATCTCGATTCCAATGAACATCGTCAAATATTTCATGGAGAATTGAATAACCCCTACCATTCTCGGCTTCATCTCCAGGAAGTACCTGAGTTTGGGAGATTTTAGTATTAAGGCACTTACATCCTTCGGCAAAGCCATTGCCTTGATCGACAATGACCCAAGAGTATTCGCTACTGGTAGCCGAAAATCTGACGATGATGGTTTTGCTCGGATCGAGCTTGTTACCATGCTTGGCAGCATTGACTAAGGCTTCTTGCAGCCCTAATCTTACTTCTGCCTGCCATTCTGAAGGTACGTTTACTAAAAGCAAATCGAGAACAGGACAAAGATAGAGTGTTGACGTGAAGCTCATGGTACTCCACTTGCTTCTATTCCAAGGAATAGGGATGGCAATCACTTAATATATACCTCTATTAAACTCTAGGATTTGTGCTGCATTCAAGGCCAAGGTGGCTGGATTGAGCATGATGAATCGAAGCCATTCTAACCTACATTTTTTTAGATCAAAACAAATAAAACTATTTGGTTATCTTGGCTGAGTTCAAGCTCTTGATAGCTAAATTTGCTTGGCTACAGGCATCTTGTCTTGGTAATAATATGGATTAATTTAGTGAGAGATTTAACATCTAAAACCATAGTGTTTCTTTTTAGATTAGAGAAAACGCTTTTGTTCTTAAGAACACATTATACTAAATTTTATGATCAAAATAGAGTTTTGACTCCTTACTAAAGCCTCTTCAACAAGGCGCAACATTCAACATGAGTGGTTTGAGGGAAAAAATCAACGGGTTGAATTTGGACTAGTTGATATGCTCCTGTGGCACATAGCATCTGAACGTCTCTGGCTAAAGTTGCTGGTTTGCAGCTAATGTATGCGATCTGAGTCGGTCTGATCTGGAGGATGGTTTCAATCACTTGGGGATCGCATCCTTTACGGGGAGGATCTAGCATTAGAACATCAGGTTGGAAGTCGATTTCCTGAAGACAGTCTTTTACTTTACCGATCTGAAAAATTGCATTGTCAATTTGATTCAATGCTGCATTGCTCTGTGCTTGTTTGATCGAAGTGGCATTAAGCTCAATGCCCACAACTTGTTTCACCTTTTGAGCCAGAGGCAAGCTGAAAGTACCAATACCACAATAGGCATCAATGATGGTTTCTGTTCCCGTAAGATTTAGTTGCTCAATAATTGCCTGCAATAGTAATTCTGCTGCACTCGTATTAACCTGAAAAAAGGTATCCGCAGCAATGTGTAGTTCCACCCCAGCAAAAATTTCTCGAAGGTAAGGCTTGCCTAGAATTGTATGGGTTGTCTTACCTAGAATTGCGTTAGTGCGATCGCGATTGATATTTACACAAACCCCTACTAACCCAGGATATTTGTCTAACCAAAGTTGTGCCTGTTCTTCAATACCAGCTAAATTGGGATCGGCGGTAACTAGGGTGAGTAAGATTTCTCCTGTATTTTGCCCAATTCTTAAGGATAAATGACGTAACCTACCCTGATGAGTAGTTTCGTTATAAATCGACCAGCCTCGCTCTTGAATATCTTGCTTGACTTCTCGCAGTAAGGGATGCAAACGTTCATCTTGAACGGGACATTGATTGAGGTTAATTAATTTATGGGTACCCTGACGATAATAGCCAGCCTGTACTTGTCCTGTACTCGATCGCCCTAACGGATAGGTAGATTTATTACGGTAATTAAGGGTCTGATCGGCATGTAAGATCGGCTGGATTGCCACCTCAGCAAAGCCCCCAATCCGCTGAAAAGCCTGAACTATTTGTTGCTGTTTAGCTAACCGTTGATAATCGATCTCGATATGCTGCCACTGACAGCCACCACATTTATCCGCCACAATGCAACTAGGCCGAATCCGCTGAGGAGAGGACTCTAATAGCTTTTCTACCGCCCCTTTAGCAAATTTAGCTTTAGACTGTACTATTTTTGCCGTTAGGCGATCGCCTGTAACCGCATTTGGCACAAACACAACTATCCCTTCATGTCTGCCCACTCCGTCCCCATCAGTATTGAGATCGGTGATTTCTAGTTCGACTACTTGACCCTGCTGTAATTTTTGACTCATTAATAAATTGTTGCAGAAAATATGGTCATTGATCATTGAATTAGCGGAAACTCGTAAAACTGATAAATCACACTCATCATGATGTTGACTGTCTTTTCTGACCTTTCTTCGCCTCGGTTGCAAATTTCCTGCCCCGAAGCAATATCTCTATCTATAATATAATTACATTCATAACACTCATGTAGCCTAACGCTTAAGTCTTTTCTAACTGTGGCTCTACAGTTAGGACAAGTTTTGGATGTTCCACGGTGGTCAACTCTACCTACAAATACATCTCGCTTTCTAGCTACGTATTCTAAGATAGTTCTCATCTGCCCAAAGCTAGCATCTATAGTATGTTTGCCCAACAGACCTTTAGCCATAATACGGAAATCACAATCCTCTACAAAGATTGTATCTGCCATATTACAGAGTTTATGGGCTAATTTGAACGGATAATCCGCAGCCATGATATATTCTGAT
>JBEANW010000198.1:0-5752 GCA_041165225.1 Cyanobacteriota bacterium
AAGCACCAAGTTAGTATCTTCGGCGGGAGGAAAACGAGGATCAAATCCGCCAACATACTGGAGCCATTCGCGACGAAACATCATAGCACTGGGCAGTACTGGTTTCCAGCGTAACCAATTGACTAAATTGAGTTCAGGTATCTGTTCCCAGGGTCGCACATTCAGCAGCTTATTTCCTTGGTAATCAACTCTTTGCCAACCGCTATGTATAATGCCTAGGTCAGGACGCTTCATCAACATTTCCGCTTGAAGAGCTAACTTTCCTGGGAGAAAATAATCATCCGCATCTAAAAACGCCACAAAATCAGCCTTGGCGATCGCAATACCATGATTACGAGCTGCTGCCACTCCCTGATTTTCTTGTTTGACATAACGTAGGCGATCGCGATACGGCTCTAATACTTTCTCTGTCTCATCGGTTGAACCATCATCGATAATCACAATTTCATAACTACAGTCCTCTTGTTGCAGTACACTTTCCACCGCTTGCACAATATAGCGATCGCAATTATAAGCAGGAATAATTACACTAACAGTAGGTTCAACATTGATCATGGCTATATTTGTTAACGACTATATTTTATTGGTGATATATCAACTGCTGACATATCCTAACCTTGAACTCCGAACTCTGAGACAGTCCGTTGCGGGGGTCCCCCCCGTTGAAGGAACTGTCGAACCCGTAGGGCGAACTCCGAACTCATAACTCCCTCAGCGCTCCTACTCTAAGTTTTTCTACGAGGATTTTCTCTAGCCAGAATTGAACTAAAGCAATTAATCCTAGACGAGCGATCGCTTTTTGGGGATACTGCTGTTTAACTTCTCCCAAAAAACGACAGTCCGCCAGAAAAATAGCTGTTTTTTGGCTCAAGCTTAAAGCTAGTTTTGACCAATGTTTTAAGTGATTGCGAACCTTGGTATTCTCTACCCAAGAATCGGACGTGATTAATAACTGTCGCAGTAAATCATGTTCGGCCATTTCCGTCAGCCAGAGTTGATGTTCTGGATCTAACCAGGATATTGATTCTAGTTGTTCAATTTGTTGAACATTATTCGAGAGGGTAATTAAGTTTTCCCTTGCCCCCAAACCCAACAAGCTACAGCAACGAGCATGGATATATTGGGCAGGAAATAATTTACCTGGAGTTTGTTCTAGGAAATCTGGGTAACTGACAACATTGCTTTGACTCCAGAAAAGCGATGCAGCGGACGCGATATGCGGAGCGGTATCCTTTAGGACGTAAGGAGCTAATCCTTTAGGGCGGTCTTGGGGGTTTCCCTCATGAGCGATATCCGAAGGTGTATCCTTTAGGACTGCATCAAGAAGCGATCGCTGTAACCAATCTGCCATAAACTGGGAATCTAAATAAAAGTTGCACCAACCCAGGGGAACTATTTCTGTGATTAACTGCCCCGAAAACTCTGTATCAGTCTGGTCTAGTTTTAAAGTCAGTTGAGACATTAAATCGCCTATTTGCTCCATAATTGCTGGCGGTGATTGCTGTAGATTTGTAGCCAGAGACATCCCCAGGGGACAAGCATAAATAATTGACTGAAACTGTCCTGGCGACAAAGGACCACTGTTATTCCTCAAAGAAGTTGGGCTACTGGTTGAGCTATTTTTAGGCTGGTCAATCGCAATTTTAGTTGACAGTATATTCGACAGCAACTTTGGTTCGATTTGAACATTAAATTCTTGTTGATACAAATCTAGAATTAACAGTAGCTCCTGTTTCAATAGATTCTTCACTGAAATACCTAGTTTTTCCCGATTAAATCGTAATTTAAAAAAGTTATGTGAATTAGTATTTTTTGATACATTGCTATCCATGTAAAATCAGATATGTCTTAATGTTTTATTTTGCCTCTCACTATGCAATCTCACTATGCAATTTGCCGAAAACTTGTCCCAGGAATCTAATACCAGCTTGATCTGGCAAAGTGTAATTGACTGGGCGCAAACTCATTATCGCGATCGCATTTTTGCTAAGGATGAACAAATACCCGCCCGTCCCCAACTAATTTATCTAGTCAATCACGGAGCAGTACGTTTAGTAAGTCAAACTCAAAATTTCACCCCAGAAAATCTATCGGAAAACCTGGCTGAAACTGAATTAGATCTGCTAGAAGAATCATTTTTGGGTTTTGTGGGGGCAGAAAAACCATTTGAAATTGTTGCCCAATCTGCTTTTCAGATTAACGCTTATGCTCATGTAGATGGAACTCACATTATCTGGCTATACTGGCAGGATCTGGACAATTGGCCTGGGTTTCAACAGCAGCTATATGAAGTGTTTCGTTATCAACATCAACGTAAATTACTTTGGCTTAGTGCCTTGGGACAAAGAAAAACCATCGATCGCCTCACTAGTTTCTTAACCCTATTATTAGCAGAATATGGGGTAGAACAAGGAGAATATGCCTGTTTACCCTATACCTTGACTCATGCTCAAATCGGTAGTGCGATCGGCTCAACTAGAGTTACCGTGACCAGACTCATGGGAAAATTACGTCGCCAGGGAATTATCAAAATTCGGAGCGATAATTCGATTTGCATCAATAGCCAGAAGCTTTCTGAGGCAAGCCACAAATAGAACACATACCAACTAAGGGCAAAACTCTCTCCCCAAATTTCATCCCTAAATTTAGGCTGTAAAGTAGCTTTATCTGGAGGTTTTTCGAGGTTGGTAGCAAATTATATTAGTCTAGATGTAAAAAATATCTTAAGATTGACAAGTAAGAAGTTTAAATTTCTTAAAAACTTACTATTTGACAAAAATATAAATTAGGGAGAATATATATGGCGCTCGTCCCAATGCGTTTGCTTTTAGAACACGCTGCTGAAAATAACTACGGAATTCCTGCTTACAACGTCAACAACATGGAGCAAATTATCTCCATCATGGAAGCTGCCAATGAAGCTGACAGTCCCGTCATCCTACAAGCTTCTCGTGGTGCGCGCCAATATGCAGGAGAGAATTTCCTTCGCCACCTAGTTATGGCAGCAGCGGAAAGCTACCCCCATCTTCCCATCGCTATGCACCAGGATCATGGTAATAGTCCCGCGACCTGTTATTCAGCAATTCGCAACGGCTTCACTAGCGTCATGATGGATGGTTCTCTGGAAGCGGATGCCAAAACTCCTGCTAGCTTTGAATACAACGTTAATGTGACCGCAGAAGTCGTTAAAGTAGCTCACTCTGTGGGTGCTTCCGTTGAAGGTGAACTAGGTTGTCTAGGTTCTTTAGAAACTGGTCAAGGTGAAGCTGAAGATGGTCATGGTTTTGAAGGTACTCTAAGTAAAGAGCAATTATTAACTGACCCTGATGAAGCAGTAGAATTCGTTGAACGTACTCAAGTAGATGCTTTAGCAGTAGCGATCGGTACCAGTCACGGTGCCTACAAGTTTACTCGCAAACCCACTGGCGAAATTCTGGCAATCAGCAGAATTGAAGAAATTCACCGTCGTTTACCTAACGTTCACTTGGTAATGCACGGTTCATCTTCCGTACCTCAAGAGTGGATCGACATCATCAATGCTAACGGTGGTAAAATCCCTGAAACTTATGGTGTACCTGTAGAAGAGATTCAAAAAGGCATCAAGAGTGGTGTGCGTAAAGTTAACATCGATACTGATAACCGTTTGGCTATCACTGCGGCTATCCGTGAAGCAGCTTTCAAAGATCCTTCAAACTTTGACCCCCGCCACTTCCTCAAGCCTTCCATTGCATACATGAAAACTGTCTGTCTCAGACGTTATGAATCCTTTGGTACTGCTGGTAATGCTAGCAAAATCAAGCAAGTTTCCTTGGATGACTATGCTGCTAAATATGCTAAAGGTGAATTATCTACTAGCAACAAAACAACTGTTTCTGTATAGATTTTTTGGCGTTGCTGATTGGGTAATGTCGTACAGAAGCTTACTGTTCTTAGCTATAAGCTCTAAGCCATAAGCTGACCGAAGGGAATCCTTTAGGGCCAAGCTTTTCAAATAGAAAGTCTATTATTAGAAGCGAGCAAAAACTGCCTTACAGCATTACGATTGAGCAACGCCAGATTTATTAGTTAGCAAGTAAAAGTAGATAAATCTGACTGAATTTGATATTTGAGTGAGTGGTTAACTATAGCCACTCATTTTTTTGTTTTACACAATAGACCTGTTACGAAATAGTGATGGCTTCCTTTTATTCAAAATACTCAAATCCTATTAGGAGTATAGCAAGTGACCAACAGTAACGGAAACAATGGCGATCGCTTAGACCGAGTTGAGGTAATTGTAGAATCTAATTCTCGTGCCATTCAAGCCATGTTAGAACAACAGGCTACAGATCGACTTAAACGGGAAGAAGAAAAAATCGAGCATGAGCAACGCATGGCACACTTAGAAGATTTAATGGCTTCTCTCGCTACTCTCGCTAGTATCGAGCAAGGTCAAAACAGGGCTAGCCAACATAGATGAAGCCCAGCCCACCATGCTCAGAAGATTAATGGCGATCGAGAATAAGGTTGATACTTTAATCGAACGTAATCAGTAATTAATTAACGACTGGGTAGGTAGATATTTTTATCTCTCTATCCATTATCCATACATCAAAAGTGAGTCGATTGGTTTAACTTGGGATGACTTTAAAAAACATGGTGACGGCAGTAAAGCGACGGTGTTTGGTAAAGGTTCTAAGACTAGGATGGTGTTGATACCAGATAAGCTATGGCAACAGGTGAAAGAGTTTGAGAAGCGCGAGGAAGCGTTGTACAGCAATAGTTTTAGCCTTAGAGGTAAAAATCGGTTTTTTGTGATTGCACTTTACGAAAGTAGATTTTTCAAACCATAGTGTCATTAATCTCTACTGAAAAATAGTCAAGATCTACTGTGTATCCTTCAACAATTGCCGAAAAGTCTGTTTCATCTGAGGAAAAAGAACCTCTTATAGTTGTACCTTCAGATATAGTCTCTGGAACAGCCAATCCTTCCAATCCTGGTACTGAAGTTACGTTATGTCTCGCACCGCTAGAAGTATTGATTTGATTAATTGCTAGTGCTTGTCCTCTGTATTCTTGTTGGAGAACCCCTTTAAACTCTATGGTGTCTCCTGTATTACTAACTATATCAATATCCCAGTATTGAAGAAAAAATCCATTATCTGCTTGAGCAGAAGAAAATAAGTTTATTCCCCCCGCTGCTGAAACTCCTGTAGTTGTAGTAGAACTAACTACCAGTTCAAAAGGATTATCTTCTTGAAGTGTTTGTCCAGTATAGGGATCTGTTTGTCCAGTAAAAGGGTCGGCAATAGAGACTTCTGTCTGATTTTGAAAGACTTGTGGTGGTTGCGTATATTGTTCAGATAAAGGCTCGATAGTATAAATTGTAGTAGTGGCTGTACCCATTGTTGTTAATGCCTCGCGTGATATTTGTAATTGTTTTTCAATATGAATTATGTCGCTAAATAGATTAATATGCACTTTTAAAATTCAGAAAAGGGAAAAAATAGCGATCGCCCTTACTTCCCACCCCGAATATCTAGCGTCACCTCAGCAGGAATCGATCGCTCATTCTGTCCCAGTATCTTCACCCGTCTTACCTTCCCCCGATAGGGAGAAAAAACGCTCTTTTGCTTATCCAGTTCATCATCAACTGTATCTAACTGAGTTTGTAGCGAGTTAACTTGCTCCTGCTGTTTTTGATAGTTGAGTTTGGCTTCATCGAGGGAGGAGATCGCGACGCGGAGCTAGTCCTTTAGGGCTGATGATATCT
>JBEANW010000199.1:0-3143 GCA_041165225.1 Cyanobacteriota bacterium
ACTAAATGCAGTGCATCATGGGGCTTTAATAACACCTCAAAAATGTCTTCGTGATCCTTGGTGGATAACATGCCTATCACCCAAGTAATCGGCTGATGAAATGTGTCTACATACTGTCTTAGGGCGATCGCGGCGGCGGGATTATGTGCGCCATCAATCAACAAAGGATGGTCGTTCCAAGTTGACCATTGTAATCGACCTCGCCAACGAGTTTTATTAATTCCTGTTTGTATTGCCAGTTCAGGAATATCCCATCCCTGGTGCTGTAGAGCCTTAATCGTGGCAATGGCGATCGCCGAATTACTTAACTGAACTTGACCTAATAGAGGCAAGGGATATGCCAAATCTTGATACTTTGCCCAGATAGTATCGGGAGATTCAGCCATCTTAACTACGGTAGCGGGTTCTACGGTGGTGATGGGGGCGTTTAAGGCTTCTGCCCTCTGTTTCACTACTTCCCAAGCTGATCCAGGCAGTTGACCCACGATGACTGGGCAATTAGCTTTGATCACCCCTGCTTTCTCGCGGGCAATATCAGCGACGGTGGGGCCTAAACGTTGCCAATGTTCTTTACTGAGGGAGGTAATGACACTGACCAAACTACGATCCTTGACATTGGTAGCATCCAGCCGACCCCCTAACCCCACTTCAATCACAGCCAGATCCACCTGCGATCGCGCAAAATAAAGCCAGGCAGCGGCAGTAATCACTTCAAATTGGGTGGGACTTTCAGTACCAGGAGCGATCGCTGATTGAATCTCCTCTAATATTGCTGCCAAAGCGCTATCGGTGATAGGCTGTTCGTTGAGATGAATCCGTTCCGTCCAATCTACTAAATGAGGAGATGTGTAGCGTCCCACTCGATAACCCGCTTCCGTCAAGATGGAGGATAGATAAGCGCAGACAGAACCTTTCCCATTGGTTCCCGCCACGTGAATAATCGGTACTTGGTGCTGAGGATTGCCTAAGTCTGCCAGTAGTTTTTCAATTCGGTCTAAACCGAGGTGAACGCCGAAACGTTGAAAAGGCTCTAGAAGAGCGCTAATCCTATTTTCCTGAACCACCATGCCCACAACTCCGCCGAAATATCGCGACACAGACAATCATAATCGATAACAACCTAGCTTGATGTTCTATCGGTGCAGGAAACTAGATAAGATAGAAAACAAATAAGAAGCTTAGAGCCTAAAGCTTAAAGCTTAAAGCTTAAGATAATTCCTTTCTATAAGACAGACCGCTGATTTATGGCACAGATAGAAACTAGAACCGAACCCATGATTCTCAACATGGGGCCTCATCATCCTTCAATGCACGGTGTTTTGCGCCTCATTGTCACCCTTGATGGGGAAGATGTAATCGATTGTGAACCTGTAATTGGTTATCTTCATCGAGGTATGGAGAAGATTGCCGAAAATCGTACTAGCGTGATGTACGTCCCCTATGTCAGTCGTTGGGACTATGCGGCAGGGATGTTTAATGAAGCCATTACCGTCAATGCTCCCGAAAAACTGGCGGGGATCGAAGTGCCAAAACGCGCTCAATATATCCGCGTCATAATGCTGGAGTTGAACCGCATTGCTAACCATTTATTGTGGCTTGGTCCATTTATGGCAGATGTGGGCGCACAAACTCCCTTTTTCTACATTTTCCGTGAACGAGAGCTAATTTATGACCTTTGGGAAGCTGCCACAGGACAGAGGTTAATTAACAATAACTATTTCCGTATTGGTGGTGTATCCGTTGATTTGCCCTATGGCTGGATTGATAAATGCGAAGATTTTTGTGATTATTTCGATCCTAAAGTTGATGAATATGAAAAACTAATTACCAATAACCCAATTTTCCGTCGTCGGGTGGAAGGAATCGGCACGATTTCTCGCCAGCAGGCGATTAACTGGGGCTTATCAGGGCCAATGTTGCGGGCTTCGGGAGTTAAATGGGATTTACGCAAGGTAGACCATTATGAATGCTATGACGACTTTGACTGGGATATCCATTGGGAAACGGCGGGAGATTGTTTTGCTCGCTACCTAGTGCGGATACGGGAAATGCGCGAGTCGATCAAGATTATTCGCCAGGCACTAAAAGGTATCCCTGGTGGTGCTTACGAAAACCTCGAAGCCCAACGGATGGCGGAAGGACGGAAGTCCAAGTGGAATGATTTTGAATATCAATATATCGCCAAAAAAGTTGCCCCCACCTTCAAAATCCCTGCTGGAGAACACTATGTGCGTCTAGAAAGCGGCAAGGGGGAACTAGGGATCTTTATTGTCGGTAACGATAATGTCTTCCCCTGGCGATGGAAAATCCGCGCCCCTGACTTCAACAATCTACAGATTCTACCCGACCTATTGAAGGGAGTTAAGTTGGCGGATATTATGCCGATTCTCGGCAGCATCGACATCATTATGGGGTCGGTAGATCTCTAAAATAAGATAATTCAAGCTACATTCTACTTCGGGTGGGGTTAAGTCCCACCTTTTTTGTTTTTATTAAAATCCAGTAAAGTCATGGACAATATAGCCAGTTTTCAGGCGATCGCCCAACAGGGTCAAACTACCACTGAACTAGCGCTGCAACTCTTTGATGAACTAGATCCTGTAGATATAGAATTTATGTTTGGTAGATGGCAAGGCTCAGGGTTTCCTACCAATCATCCAATGGATGGTTTACTAGAAGCTTTTAACTGGTACGGCAAAGAATTTGTCTCAGCCGATCACGTCCATCCCTTACTGTTTACTGACGGCAAGAAGATTTTTAAGGTTGACCCGAACCCTGTGTTAATGAAACTGGGACTTAGTTTCCCGATTCCCCAAAACGAGGCAATCAAACCTATTTATATTGCCTTGAATAAAATGCTCAAAACCGAAAAAAGTAAAGCCAGGGTGCGGATGATGGAATATCGGGGCAAAGTCAGCGCCACCATGATTTATGATTATCTACCGATCAATGATGTTTTTCGGCGCGTAGATGAGCGCAGGGTATTGGGACTGATGGATTTTAAAGAAATGCCACAACCATTCTTTTTTACCTTAACTAGAGAATTAAATTAACTGCTAACTAGCTCTAAACCGTGTCCATATTCAAAACTGGAGTTTTAAACTAACAACGTCAGCAGAGTCACAAACCTTTCCCCCTTTCCC
>JBEANW010000200.1:0-3771 GCA_041165225.1 Cyanobacteriota bacterium
TAACTATTCAACTGTTACAAGTACCTGATTTTCTTTGAGAAAACTTTTTGCTTCTTTAAGGATAATCTGAGTTATCAAGTTTTGCTCTCCTCTAGAAAGGTTAGTAAAGTTTTCAGTAGTGTGTACAGATAAATTCAATGAATCTTTAGATACAGAGATAAACTTTAGCGAAGATTTATAAGAAGGATTTTTGGAAATAAGAAGATTATAAAATTCAGCATTCCTCGCTTTTCTCTTATTGGCTGATATGATGGAATCACATTCTGAAAGCTTAGTGTTGACTACACACTTCTCAGTAGTCTCTAATAGCCCATCAGCTATTGACCACATCCCCTGTGGATCATAATATTCATTGTTTGCGAGGATATAAAATTCAGCGGTACTTTTTAAGTTATTTCCTACTGGATGTTGGCTGGCATCTGATGTTCGTAAAAATCTATCTAGCTTAATCTGAATATTACGAGCCACCTTTCCATATTCCAGCCGAGAAATTCCAACATGAGTGACACTTCTAGCATCCTGTAGTTCTTGCAATAATTCTCTCGCTTGAGCAGATGATGCATATTGGGCTTGAACCCCCTTGCTGTAAGATACTATTAACAAGGCAGATGCAAGTATTGTGAAAGTAATATATTTCATGTCCAGTGTACCTAATTCTAATGGATTAAGAGAGAATAAATATTTATTCTCTGCATTAGTATGCCCACTAAAACAAAGGAACCTAACTATTTATTAGACTGAAGCTTTCCGAATATCATTCCTTTCGTGCAACATTCATCGAATCAGGTGATCGCTTTAGGGGCATCAGTAGATTATCTCAATAGTATTGGCATGGAGCAGATTCACGCCTACGAAGAAGAATTAACCGCCTACTTATTAATGCTTTTATGGTCGCTTTAAAAGACACCACTGATTTTTTCAGGAGCTATAAAAGACTGCTTATAAATATATAAATTAACGTTGTTGTACTGCTAGCTAGCTAGACACAATTAATGAGGCTCAGCATGAACGACTTCTCTTAAGGCTTCATCAATCACTGCATCGCTGACCCCTCGACGCTTCAAACTTGCTACCAAAGCTGTCACTGTCTCGCTCTCAAATCGCTCTAAATCAACGCGCAAACATTGACCGATATAAGCACGAATTAATGGCTGATAACCTGTGAAGCCCAACAATGGAGCAACTTTTTTCAGATCTTCCACAACATCTTCGGGCATACGGATCGTCACGCTAGTCATGGGACGATTTCGATCTAACCGCTGCTTTAGTGTTTCAATCTTCATACTGTACTCTCTCCTGACGAGTTGCTTTTCGTGCTGAAATAATCCGAATAACGTTCTCTTCACGCTCAATGTAAACTACATATATTAGATTCCACCGAGCATCCAGTCCAATCACAGCATCACGCGCTTCCTCATTACGGCTGGCATCAACTACGACTAGAAATGGGTCAAAAAATACTTCAGCAGCTTGTTGGAAAGTGATCCCATCATGATTTGTGGGATTAATCCGCGCTTTTTCGTCATTCCATACAAAAGTAACGCCATTGAGCACGAAGTACACATTCATATTCACTAGGATAGGCAAAACGTATTTACAATGTCAATACGTTTTTTTCATAAAGGTCAATTATTGGTTTGTGCCAACGGCAGTAAAAATCGATATATTCGACGGTGATACCCTGACTTTTTCTGGATATCATTCCGTGCAACATTCAACGAATCAGGCGATCGCTTTAGGGGCAGCAGTGGATTATCTTAATAGTATTGGCATGGAGCAGATTCACGCCTACGAAGAAGAATTAACCCCCTACTTATTTTAAGCAACTAGAAACTATGCTTTAAAAGACACCATTGACTTCTTTCAAAACATGGATGAATAAAACGTAATTTACCCCTTTTCCCCTTTCCCTTTAACCTTTTCCCAATCTTCACAAATCAATGAGCGCGTAACATCAGAGAATGTAATGAATAAAGTTTTGTTACCTCAGTTGTTAAGCAGTATTTCAACTTTCATCGAATCAGGCGATCGCGAGAAAATAAGCTAAAGCATCGTGATAGTATCCATTTTAGAGATGATCGAGCATTACTAAAAAATCAGTATGCGATCGCTAAATTTGCTGTAACCATGAGTAAAATTTCAACCACAATTTACTGGTGGACGCAGCTTTAGTAAAGATTGATTTATAGATATTTAGGAGAAAAACTTTGGGATTAAGGGTAGCCGTTGTCGGTTCAGGGCCAGCAGGGTCATCAGCCGCAGAAGTTTTAGCCAAAGCAGGTATTGAAACTTATTTATTTGAGCGTAAGCTAGACAACGCCAAACCTTGTGGCGGTGCAATTCCCCTCTGTATGGTGGAAGAGTTTGATTTGCCCCAAAAGATTATTGATCGGCAAGTCAAAAAAATGAAGATGATTTCCCCTTCCAACAGAGAAGTCAATATCGGCTCAACGCTGAAAGATGGTGAATACATCGGCATGTGTCGCCGAGAAGTCTTAGATGGCTTTTTACGCGATCGCGCAGCAGAATTAGGAGCCAATCTGATTAACGGTACTGTCTATCAGTTAGATATCCCCGATAGTGACAAAGATCCTTACACTCTACACTATGCTGACCATTCAAGTGGTTCTCTCAAAGGAGAAATGAAAACCCTGAAGGTGGATCTAGTGATTGGTGCTGATGGTGCAAACTCCAGAATTGCCAAAGCAATTGATGCTGGGGATTACAACTATGCGATCGCTTTCCAAGAGCGAATTCGTTTGCCCGAAGACAAGATGGCATACTATCAAGATCTAGCTGAAATGTATGTCGGTGATGACGTTTCTACAGATTTCTATGCTTGGGTATTCCCTAAATTCGACCATGTAGCCGTGGGTACGGGAACCATGAAAGTTAACCAAGCGGATATTAAAAAGCTCCAGGCTGGTATCCGTAAACGTGCTGCCAAAAGACTAGAAGGTGGCGAAATCATTAAGGTTGAAGCCCACCCCATTCCTGAACATCCCCGTCCTCGTCCCATCCGTGGGAGAGTTGTTTTGGTTGGCGATGCTTTAGGTACTGTTACTAAGTCTTCGGGAGAAGGTATTTACTTTGCAGCCAAATCTGGTCGGATGTGCGCTGAAATGATCGTCGAGCGATCGCAAAACGGACAAAGAATTCCTACCGAGAAAGACCTCAAGGACTTCATGAAGCTTTGGAACAAAGAATACGGTGCAACTTATCTTGTATTGGATATCCTGCAACGAGTTTTCTATCGTAGTGATGCGACTCGCGAAGCCTTTGTGGAAATGTGCGACGATATCGATGTCCAGAAAATGACTTTTGATAGTTATCTCTACAAAACAGTAGTTCCTGCTAATCCTCTAACTCAAATGAAGGTAACAGCGAAAACTCTTGCTAGTTTGCTAAGAGGCAATGCTTTAGCACCTTAAGCAATTACTGATTATTCAGTAAGTTAGAAATATTTCCTTGCATCAGGTTATTTAACCTGGTGCTTTTTTGCTTAATTATACGTAAGACACAGCATAACGATTAAGCTAAACTTTTATTTTCCAATAATATTTTTAGATAACAAAATATGAATGAAACTATTTTCCTTAAACATCCTTGGAAAGTCGAGGAATTAATAACAGGTGCTAAATATCATTTCAAAACTTCTCTTGCTCGCAAGATAGTTAATATTATTTATTTTATTGTGGCAACATATAATATTCTGTTTGGTTTATATGGATTGCTGATTATTTCTAGTCCTGGAGCAATATTTTCTATTTT
>JBEANW010000201.1:0-3787 GCA_041165225.1 Cyanobacteriota bacterium
TTGCGGGGATTTAAGAGAATCGAATCAATCTGCCCTTTTTTTTGTTTGACTCCCTGCCAATACTGATTGTGAATATAGTCGGTAGTTCTTTGCAACCCAGCAATGATTTTAGCTGGCTGTAGCTGGAATAAAGCACGGGGAGCGATCGCCTGAACCGTGAACATCATCTGGTCATTTTTAGCTCCATAAATATACCAGCCTGTTTGATTCAGAGGAGATTCAGTAATTTTATTAGCAGTAGCAGAGAGAACTCCATTGCGATCTGGGACTATCTGGGGTAGATAAACTACCTCTTCTTTGCCATCGAACTTGCCAGAATCAGGATTATAGTGGCGCACCACCGCGCAGTGATTGGGAAATACCTCCGTAAAGCTTACCAAGGCGTAATACTTGCCTGTAATCAGAATCGGTTCACGATCAATGGACAGCACCAGATCGGGTTCTCTAATCACCTCGACTGAAGTCAATGCCACCATCACATCATCATTTGGTCTAGCTCCAGCCAAAGACTCTAGCGCCTGTACCTGTCGCCAATGATTTAACCGCGTCGGATGCACTATCCCCTGATGGATACTTTTATAAGCCTGTGCCGAAAAATCAATTCTAGTTTTAACTTGATTGACATAAGCTTGAAGATCAGGGCGATCGCGCCAACGCAAGTATACTTTTTGACCAATTAAATCCTGCTCAGGGGCGTGGTGGACTTCTAAATAAACTCCCTCAACCTGCGATCGTTCCGTAACCTCTGGCAAGATTAAACGCCCGATCCATTCGCTTACAGGGAGATAATTGACCGAAAGGGATTGAGAAATTGGATAAAAGTCTGGTTGATTAAATTTCGCCTGGACATAGTTTTCATAGTCGCTCACTGTTCTAGCTGATTTTGCCCTGTAATCCACCGCAGCAGCAGGATAGGGTTCGTAACCATCAACACGGGTGAGGATGCGTAAAATAATTTCTATAGTTTGGGCTAAATAACTTCTACCATCAGGTAGTAAGGCATTTTCATCTAGAGGGCCATATTTGGAATCATGTTTTACTTGACCCAAAGAAATAAAGCTAATCTCTCCCCGACTTTTAGCTAAGTTCCAATTCGACCAGGTGATCATCCGCCAGCGTTGAGGAAATAGCCAGGGAGTCAAGCGAGCGACGCGATCTTTCTCTCCCACCAGATGATAGAGATGTTCTACTTGGACAACCTCGTTATTGCCACTAATCACTCCCGCTAAAGAAATGACTTCAATGGGAGCCGCCAAGACTCGCTTGATATAAGGCACTGCCCCTAAAGATATTTGTCCTCCACCGCTATAACCAATCAAGGTGATTAAAGCCCCTCTCCCTGGTTGATAACCGCTAGTTAATAAGCGATCAATAATTATTTCTGCCGTCCCTCGATTGTAGATTGGCCCATAGCGACTATCCACCGACACCGCCACCTGAAACATATTGCGGAGTAATACTAAAACTTCAAACTTAGCGGTATGCTCAATCCATTGCCAAAGTTTAGCCAAAGGACGATTGAGGGTCAAAGGCAGATTGATGACAGAATAGGGCATGATGTTGTCGATCAATAGGCGATCGCTAGGCAGAGATTCTTTTAACCGTTCTAAAAACCTTGCTCCTTGAGTGGAATATTTAAACGAGCTTTTGCCAATTCCATCCAGATAAACGATGTAATGAGGTGCAGTATTTACTTGATCGAGAGTGGCTTGGGTATGTTTAAAAGCCAAAGTACTGGGATCGCGTTTGCCACCATACCATCCTGCCCACCAGCCCAGGGCTTCAAAGGGGGCGAGCAAGCCCGCCAACACTAAGGAAATACCAATAATTCGCCCACTATCCAGCAGTAAGTTGAATAATTGATTTTCCACCAGTGCATACCATTGAATCCACCAAGCATTTGCTGGAGAGAGTAAGGCAACTATACTTAATGCTAGTAAGATGAATACTACCCGTTTCAACTTCTGATCCTCATTGACCAAAAAACGATCTTTTTGCCGTTTAAGCGATCGCAGGAAAAACAATAGCCAAGGATTCCAATCGGGATTACTAGTATCCAAACCTTTTTGGGTGCATCGTAAAGCAAGATTGCCATTAAACTGGCTATTGCAGCAATAAAAACTGAACGTAGGACTGTAAAAACTAACAACTTAAACCGAAGTCAGAGTTTTCGACTCTGCTGCCCCTGCTTCTGGGCTATCGACTTCAGAAGGGGGTACTACCTGCCAGAATTGACCAAGGTAGTTGTCCCAATCTTGTAAGATTGCCTGACCTTTAGCACTACCAGTTTTCGCCACGTGCTGTTGGATCATTTCCTGCAATTGCTTTGCCCCTGCTGCCGATGCCACTCGCTGGATCTTGACGATTTCGGGATTGATCTTATTGGGAAAACTATTGTTTTCATCAAGGAAGTAGCCTAAGCCCCCTGTCATCCCTGCCCCGACGTTACGACCAACTTCTCCTAAAACAACAACTACACCACCAGTCATATATTCACAACAGTGATCTCCTGCTCCTTCAATTACTGCTTGTGCGAGGGAGTTGCGGACGGCAAATCTTTCCCCTGCTCGTCCATTGGCATACAGTGCGCCACCAGTTGCCCCATAAAGACAAGTGTTACCGATAATGACGTTGCTGGCTGCATCATAGGTAGATTTGTGATGGGGGGCAATAATAATCTCGCCACCATGCATTCCCTTACCCACATAATCGTTAGCTTCTCCTGCAATAATCAGCTTCATCCCAGGCAGGTTAAATGCCCCAAAGCTTTGTCCCGCAGAGCCTTTAAATATTAGCGTGATTTCCCCAGCAAAGCCACTGTTACCATACTGGGAGGCGATCGCTCCTGAGATCCTGCCCCCGACACTACGGTCAGTGTTGAGAATAACTAGGTCTTTGGCGACTTTTCCTTGAGAGGCGATCGCTTCTTGAATTGCTGCATCTGCCAAAATCTGATCGTCTAATCCTGGCTCATTGGTATGGACATCACCGTGGTTTAACCAGCTTCGCTCGGATTTGACACTAGGTAAGTTAATCAGACAACTGACATCTAAACCCTTAGTCTTAGCAATGGTCATCTCCGAGTTAGGGGTTAACAGGTCTGTGCGTCCAATAATTTCATCCAGACTACCATAGCCTAATTTAGCTAACAGCGATCGCACTTCCTCCGCCACGAAGTAGAAGAAATTAACCACATTTTCGGGAATACCTTTAAAACGATCTCTCAGGTGCTGCTGTTGCGTTGCTACCCCCACAGGACAGGTGTTCATATGACAAACCCTTGCCATAATACAACCTTCGGCGATCATGGCAATGGAACCAAAGCCATATTCTTCTGCTCCCATCAAGGCAGCCATCACTACGTCCCAACCAGTTTTCATACCACCGTCAGCACGGAGTAAAACGCGATCGCGCAGTTGATTCCGTAACAACACTCGATGTACTTCCGTTAGCCCTAATTCCCAGGGTACTCCTGCATGTTTAATGGAACTGAGGGGAGATGCACCTGTACCGCCATCATGACCCGAAATTTGGATCACATCAGCATTGGCTTTGGCTACCCCCGCAGCGATCGTTCCAATGCCAATTTCTGCCACCAGTTTAACGGACACTTTGGCTTGAGGATTGATTTGGTGGAGATCGAAGATTAACTGAGCCAAATCTTCAATGGAATAGATATCGTGATGGGGGGGCGGAGAAATTAAAGTTACCCCTGGTTTCGAGCGTCGCAGAGAAGCAATATAAGGACTAACCTTTTTCCCTGGAAGTTGTCCCCCTTCCCCTGGTT
>JBEANW010000202.1:0-3021 GCA_041165225.1 Cyanobacteriota bacterium
ATCAAGTCAATTCCCAACTATTGCAACACGCTGACCCCGAAAGTATTATTCTGCACTGTTTACCCGCCCATCGAGGAGAAGAAATTACCGCTGAAGTGATCGAAAGCGATCGCTCTCGGGTATGGGAGCAAGCGGAAAATAGAATGCATGCCCAGCAAGCGTTGATGGCTAGTTTATTGGGGTTGACCTCAATGAGTGACAACTAGCTGGAAATCTCGATGGTTGGGTCAAGTTCGTATGATTACTTTTGAATAAGACTTTCCCCAATCCCAAAAGTTATTGCTGATGACTGTCATCTTAACCGCAGGATTAACGAGCTAGTTCAGCAAACTAGTTCAGCAGCAGTTTTCGACTGTAACTGTTGGACAGTTCTCTGCGCCAAGATTGCCTAAAGTAATGGCTGCTAAATAATTTATTATTCTCCTTGGAGCAATTTTCTTGAATTTTAATATAATAATTTTTAATAGATAATCTTGAGTTTTACTCTCAATATAAACATTGATAACTGCCGTTACGCAAAACAACGAGAAATAGATAGTTTAAGTAAGTGATGAAAATAGATCAATAAACCTTTTCCCAATATTCATAATTCAATGGGCGCGTAACGTCAGTTAATAAATAATATCTTAATTTTTTATCGCACTATTCCTTATGTCCGACCAAAATAAACTACCTATAGGGCTACTTTTACGGCAGGCTGGATTGATCTCTTCTGAACAGCTACAAAATGCCTTGGAAATTCAGACACAATATACCCAGATGAAGCTAGGAGAAATTTTAGTTCTACAACAGGGCATAAGAGTTAAAACTATTGATTTTTTTGTGGACAAATGGCAGGAAACTATTGATCAAGGCAAGCTTTTTCCTTTGGGTTATTATCTAAAAAAAGCGTGTTTACTAAACGAACAGCAAATTGAATTAATCCTCCAAGAGCAAAAAATTAAGCAAGAAAAATTTGGCAGTCTAGCCGTAGCCAAAGGTTGGATTAAACAAGAAACAATCGACTTTTTTTTGGCTAATTTAACTTCTCATCCTCCTGAGTTGATGTCTTTGAATAGGTTAGAAGAATATAATCAAGCAGCCCTACATTTAGAAAAAAAATATGCTGACTATTCTCTGATTTTGAGTCGTATTTTAGCCTGGACTGGAGGTGTTCCTGCTCTGACTAAAACTATTTGTCAGGTATTTGCTAAATCTGATTCCAATATTCCTCAAGGAAGAGAAATAAATGCAGTAGATCAGTTTGTTGAGGGAACGCTGATTAGAAAATGGCAAACGAGCAAGTCCGCAGCATCGATTAGAGCCATCAGTCGCAGCTTACTAAATAATTGTCGATGTGACTCTAGTTTGTTGTTACAGGAATATCGAGATATTTTAATTTCAGGTAATAAAAAATATCAGGGTACTAAAGAACAGCAAGAATTGCTTTTATTAGGTCTAATTGTTTCAGAAAAAGACCAAGTAAAAGTTACTAATATAGTTTATCAGCAGATTTTTAATCAAGAATTTATCGCCTATGAATTAGAGAAAAGACTACCGAAAGCAAAGGATGTAATTGAGCGTGAAAATCCTCCTCAAACTAATCACACTAATACAAATATTGTTAGATCAGTAAACTCAATCGTTGAATATGCTCCCCAAGCTCCCGTCGAACAAATCGAACAGGTAGTTCCTGTGTTTACTCAGGCTGATGTTGAAGTCGAGTCCAACCCTCTTCTCCCTGGACTAGAGCGTAATTCTGACCCTGGGCAAACTGCTGTTACTGCTCCAGAACCATTGACCAGAATCGGTTCGATCATAGCCTGCTGCGCGATCGCTTTACTAATTCCTTTATTTTTAACTATTAATAATTACTATTCATCCCTATCTAAATCATCCAAGGTAGCTGCTCCCCCAACTCGCAAAATCAATGAACTCCAAAAGCTCTGTAGTGAAATAAATATTGCCGACTTTAACTCCTCGTTGAACATGGTATCTAAGCTAGAAACAGAGAAACGGCAGTTTTTAACAGACTTTCCCCCTAGTTGTGACCATGCCCTTAATCAACTTAGGGTCGCAATTGCTCCGCAGTTAGGTAGGGAAAATAGAATTCTAGAGGCTATTCGTCATCTGTGCAAAATCCCCCCTGATTCGGAGATGTCTCTCGATGCAGAAGTCTGGCTCAAGCGTTGGTATAATTCCCCTAGCTGGGGTGAGGAAACTAAATTTTATCTCCAGGAAACTAAAAAACATCGTGATCAACATGGTAATCAAAGTTGTCCCGCTGCTCATTTCATCGAAAATGACAGTTAATCATCCTTTGCAACAAGTTAAGTATGAAACGCGAACCTTCAATTTTTTCTTAACTTGTCACCAACTCCGAACTCCGAACTCCTAATTCCCAACTCCGAACTCCGAACTCCGAACTATTAAGACATTTCCAACATCCTTTGAATTGGTTTTAATGCACCGATGCGAATCTCTTCAGGTAAAGTGATCTCTGGAGTCTTGTTTTTCATCGCCAAATAAAGTTTTTCTAAGGTATTTAAGCGCATATAAGGACACTCATTACAAGCACAGTTATTAATCCCTGGTGCAGGAATAAACTGCTTCCCAGGAGCTGCTTTTTCCATTTGATGAATAATTCCTGGCTCCGTCGCCACGATAAATTTGTCGCTTTGGCTTTGTTGCGAATAGTGCAATAAAGCAGTGGTAGAACCAATAAAGTCGGCGTGACGCAAGACTGGGGGTTCGCATTCAGGGTGGGCAATAATTTCGGCGGATGGATGCTCAACTTTTAGCTCAATAATTCTCTTTTCGGAAAAGGTTTCGTGAACAATGCAACTACCATCCCACAATACTAAATCTCTCCCTGTCTGTTCTGCGACGTAACGACCCAAATTACGGTCTGGAGCAAAGATAATCCCTTGATCTTGGGGGATCTGATTGACGATTTTAACCGCGTTGGAGCTAGTGCAGATGATATCACTCAGGGCTTTAATCTCCGCCGAACAGTTGATATAGGAAATCACAAGATGATCG
>JBEANW010000203.1:0-15812 GCA_041165225.1 Cyanobacteriota bacterium
GGGGAAATGTCAACATTGCCACAGGATAGATTCTTAGGGTTTCTTTGCAGACTGCATCAAGATAGGGTAGCTTGGCGATCGCCATCGGTTCGGGATCTGCTCCCAAACTAGCTATTTCTGCCCGTAATTTAGCTTTAATCTCAGGATAACGATGCAACCAATATAATCCCCAGGCGATCGCTGTAGCGGTAGTTTCATGCCCTGCCAGCATCAGGGTCATTAATTCATCCCGCAGTTCGTAATCTTTCATGGCTTCCCCCGACTCATCTCGTGCTGACATCATCAGAGACAGAATATCTTGACGTTGACTACAATCTTCTATTCTTCTAGTGGCAATTTCTTGATAAATTGCTGCATCGATCGCTTTTTGCTGCCGTACAAGATTCCCCCAAGGACTCCAAGCACCTAAATCCTGCTGTAACCAGGGAAGAAATAAAAAGGCAGAAGTCAAGGATGATTCAAAAACATTAGCTAGTTTGGTGATCCGCTGCTGCAATTCCTCAGAGCGATCGCTGTCTTGTAAACCATACACAGCCTCTAGAATTACCTGCAAGGATACTTCCTGAGTGATGTGTCGAGCAGCAAAAGATTGATTAGGTTCTAGTTGATCAACAATCTTGCGAGTCAAATTGCAGATTAACTCCCCATAAGCTTGCATTCTTTCTCCGTGGAAGGGAGGCAATAATAGTTTGCGTCGTTGCTTATGAGGTTCCCCTTCAATCATTAACAGAGAATTATCCCCCACTAACGGCTGCAACAATCTACTCTCCTTGCTAGAAGCAAAGTACTTCGAGCGATCGCTAGTCACAATCTGTCGCATTGCTTCGGGATGATTGACAAATATATACCCCTCTTCCCCCGTAATATCTGCCAGAAATAGATCAGGAGCTTCTGCAACTGCCGAATTCATGTATTTATCGGGTTGAGCGATCCACTGTAATCTTTGCTTTAAAGATGATTGTTTGAGCCTGGGGATTAATTTCATGATCTTGGATTAAGAATAATTAAGCAAACTGCTATTTACAGTTTACCGATTACTCCTAGCCTTTAACCTTTAAATCGCTTCCCAATTAATTCCCCCGCAGCAATACCAGACAATACTGCCCCTTCTATGTTCGGGGCAACAAACCCGTCCCCTGCCATGATTAAAGGAATTTCTGATAAAGCCAAATAGGGTTCGACATGAAAAGTTTTGGGCAGACTATAACGCCAGCGATGAACCCGATACTTAATTACAGAGGAATCTAAATAATCGGCGGTGGCACTTAGTAATTTATAGGCAATTTCGTCATCATCACTTTCCCAATAATCATCACTAAAACTAGGACTAGCGTGAAGGGTTACGGCATAACCATCGGGAGAAATGCCCTTTTGATGATTATCAGCCAACCAAGTCACATAATTATCTTCTAAGGCGATTCCTCCAGGAGCAGGAATGTTACTTGGTTTTTCCAGCAGAGCCAACACAGCAATACAGCGATGATAAGTAATATTCTCTAGGGCGAATCTCTCATCTAAGGGCAAAACCATCAAAGAAGCATCTAATAAATCGAGGGTTTGAGGTACAGGAAGAGTCAGGAGCAACATCTCTCCAAGATATTGTTGAGCGTCTTCAGTTTTTACTAACCATTGGCTGTCGTAGCCAATCTCCACCACCTTTGCATTGGTCTGAACATCTAAACCTTGAGCTAGATACTGAGCAATACTACGAGTACCATCTACACCACAATATCTTGGCTTGCCGTCTGACGCACCAAAACCCTGGCACCATTCTTTGATTACACCTTGGTTTAACCAATCATCTACCCACACCTGAAATTGGGGATTGCTAACACTGAAATACTGAGCGCCGTAATCAAACACCCCTTCGATCGAGGGTTCGTGACTCATTCGTCGCGTTGCTAAACGTCCACCGATACTTTTGCCCTTATCTAGCACGGTGACATTGATTCCTCTTCGCTGCAAAATTGTGGCGGTAATTAATCCTGTGATTCCCCCACCGACAACAATACAAGAGACAGTTTCTGATTGGCGATTACCCTTCGGGTACGCTTCGCGATCGCTACTATTAGTCATTCTTAAAATTATTTATCAAGTTAATCGCTAACTTATTAAAGCATTTTGGCATTCTTCTAAGGATTTATTATTATCAAAAGCTTTAAGCTCTAAGCCTTTAATTGACTACTCATTAAGCTTATAGCTTATGGCTTATGGCTTATGGCTTATGGCTTATGGCTTATGGCTTATAGCTGGGGCGAAGCCCCATTATTTACCGAAGCCTTTGCCGCGATCGCTTTTTGGTAGACATACACAATTTTCAATCTGTTCTCGAATAGTCGCTTCATCGAGATTTTGACCAATTAGCACCAGTTGATTTTTCTTTTCACCCCGCCACTCTTCATCTTCGAGGGTAAAGCGTTTACCACTTAAATGGAAAATATGACGCTGTGGACTTTCATCAAACCATAAAATTCCTTTGGCGCGAAAGACGCTTGCTGATAGCTGATTGTCTAAAAAGTACTGGAATTTACGAATATTCAAGGGCTGATCAAACTGAAAGGAAATTGAGGTAAAACCGTCATTCTCTAGATGATGGGAATGGTCATGATGGTGGTGTTCATGTTCGTGATCGTCATGATCATGGTCATGATCGTGATGCTCGTGCTGATGTTCGACAGATTCTGTCTGTTCATAGTATTTATCCGACTCAAACAAACCCACGCTCAGAATTAAAGGCAGGGATACCTGAGACTTTTGTGTCCGTATAATGCGGGCTTCTTTTTTGAGATCTCTCACCCGTACTTCTAAGGCATCAACATCCGCTTCATCCACTAAGTCGGTTTTGTTCAAGATAATCACATCACCGTATTGAATCTGACTTAAAGCTGCTTCGCTATTAAATAAATCCAAGCTAAAGTTAGCGCAATCTACCATCGTGATAATCGAATCCAGACGAGTCATGTCCCGTAATTCCGTCCCCAAAAAAGTTAAGGCGACAGGCAGGGGATCGGCTAATCCAGTGGTTTCTACTACTAGATAATCGATTTTATCCTCTCGTTCCATAATTTTATAGACTGCATTCACCAAATCCTCATTGATGGTGCAGCAGATGCAGCCATTATTCAATTCCACCATGTTTTCATCGGTAGACACAATTAGCTCATTGTCAATCCCAATTTCGCCAAACTCATTTACCAAAACCGCAGTTTTCAGTCCTTCTTGATTGGTCAAAATGTGGTTGAGTAGAGTAGTTTTCCCGCTACCCAGAAAACCCGTGATGATAGTTACAGGTAAACCTTTTTGAGAAACATCCATTTCTAAGGATGCTGGTGTTTGTTCAACAGTTGTCATGGCGATCGCTCTTAATTGATATTGTCAGAATAAGTAAATAATATTTATTCTAAATTATTGTATTATGCAATCCCTAGTCAGTAACTAAACTACGCACTAACTTAGCCAATCTAGTGGCACTATCGTTAACGGCTAAGGTTTTCGCTTTGACTGCCATCTCTTGCAGTAGTTCAGGCGATCGCAACCATTGAGTAACCTGGGCTTGTAATGTCTCCACCGTCAGTTCTGACTGTTGATAAACAATGCCCGCTCCTGCATTCTTATATTCTTGGGCATTATAGGTTTGGTGATCTTCGGCGGCAAAGGGATAGGGAATGAGTACCGCTGGAGTTCCTGTAAAAGCCAATTCAGCAATTGTTCCTGCTCCTGCACGACTGATAGCTAAGTTCGCCCGTTGTAATAATCCCGCCATGTTATCGGCAAAAGGCGAGGAGATATATTGAGAATGTTGCAAACTATTGGCTTCGGGATCGCTATTCCCTGTCAGATGTACGACATAAGCACCCAAATCGAACCAAGCAGGAGCAGCCTCTCGGATTAGTTTATTCAAGGCGATCGCTCCCTGAGAACCTCCCACTACTAAAATTACCACCGCATCATCAGGAATATCGAGTTCTAAGGGTTGGGGAGTGAGAAATTGCGATCGCACTGGCGTTCCCACGTGCATCGTTTTGGCTTGGGGTAAATACTGCGCTGTTCCTGCAAAACCTAACGCCACCGCATCACACCAACGACTGAGAAACTTGGTTACTTTCCCTGGAATATAGTTCGACTCATGAATGATCGCAGGTTTTTGGCACATGCGGGCAGCCAAGATCCCAGGGGCAGCTATATAACCCCCTGTAGTAAACACCGCATCAATCTGATGTTCCTTAATTAACTTTTGAGTTTGCCAGATAGATGAAAAAAATCCGCCGATAATCTTAAAAGTTTTCAGACTCAATTTTTGCTGAAATCCTTCCACGGGAATCGTATTGAGGGGATATTGCTCAGGCACAAGACTAGTTTCCAGACGGTTTGCCGTCCCCAGCCATTCAATTTGGTAATCTGGTAGCTGTTGAGCTAGAGCGATCGCAGGAAATAAATGCCCTCCCGTACCGCTAGCTGCGATCAGTAAACGAGTTGGTGATGCCACAGATATTAACTCCCAAGTTTAACTAGAAAATTACAATATACGTCTGATGTGAATTAAAAGCTTGTTTGCATGGACATTTGATAGTTAAAGATCCACAATTGATTGATTTGTGCTGTATCGGTTAAATTAAGCGAAAATTTCAGGTCATTAGTATAATTCGCACTTTAACCAATCAAATCAAATTGCAGCACGTACTTCCAGTTCAGGATTAATTCATTTATGAAATTTGACTTTTTCTCCCTAGAGTTTGGCGCAAATAAACTAAGTGATTATTTAATTGCCATCGGCATTTTGTGTTGCGCCATCGTTTTAATTAAGGTACTTAGGCGTTCAACTTTTAACAATCTCCGTAAATGGTCAGCGAAAAGTGAAAATATTTATGACGATGCGATTATTAATCTCCTCGAAAGAGATTTAATTCCCATTGCCTATATTGCCAGTATTTATTTAGCCATCAGCAATTTGGCTTTGCATCCTATTCTGGAGCGCACTGTGGAAGTGTTGGTAGTCATTATCTCGACTATCTTAGCTATTCGCTTAATTTCAGCGGTGGTCGAATATATCATCAAGATTTACTGGATTAACTATCAACGGGATAACGTTAACCTGGAACAGAGTATTGACGCTTTGATGCCTGCCATCAGAATCATTATCTGGCTGATTGGTATTGTCTTTTTGCTCGATAACCTGGGGTTTGATATCTCCGCCGTGGTCACTAGTTTAGGTATTGGCGGGGTGGCGATCGCCTTAGCTTCTCAAGGAGTTTTACAAGATTTATTTAGCTATTTTGCGATTCTCTTGGATCGTCCTTTTGAACTAGGAGATTTTATTGTGGTGGGGGATTATCTAGGAACAGTAGAGTATGTGGGGATTAAGACCACTAGACTTCAAAGTACTGGCGGTGAGCAGATCGTGATGGCGAATACTGATTTAGTTAGCTCCCGCATTCGTAACCATAAAAAAATGCGTCAGCGTCGGATTAACTTTAAATTCGGGGTTGCATATCAAACGACAAAAGAACAGCTATCCCAGATTCCTGAGTGGATTCGTGAGATTATTGACCAGACTGAAAATGCCACTTGCGATCGCGCTCACTTTACAGGCTATGGACAGTATAGTCAAAATTTTGAGGCTGCATACGCAATCGACAATAATGACTACATCGTCTATTTAAATGCCCAACAGACGATTAACTTAGCACTTAAGGAAAAGTTTGCCGAGGCTGGCATTGAATTTGCTTATCCCACTCAGATTGTTCATTTAGATATCTTACCTTCAGGGATATCTATTAACCAAGAACCCTTAATAGTAGAAACTAGTGCTTAAGAAACAAACGTTTTATGTTAACTGACGTTACGCAAAATAAGGGAAAGTAGATAGTTTCGGCTAGGTATGAAAATAGAACCCTTTCCCCTTTCCCCTATCAAGCCAAAAATGTCTCTTTGGTTAAGACAAACACATTTCCCTCATTACCGCGACCAATACGCATGTCCTGATCTAAGTAAGTAGTTTCTAGCCAGCCTTTCTGTTCGCCGCGATCGATTTTGAAGTCGATGGGCAAAAATTTCTTCCCTGACTCAATTTGCTGAATCATTTTGGCAGGGGTTTTATAGCTTAAAAAACGTTGTAGACCAATAATTGAGCGTTCAAAGATCACGTTGATTCGACGATCTGAAACTGGGTCAAAACTCGCCGCCACACTAACCAAACCTTCTAACATGGGTAAACCAAGAATCTCGGCAATATTATATACTTTGGCTTCCGAGACGCGAATACATTGATAGATTTGACCGAGCTTGAATAGGGGAAAGCGATCTAGACCCAAAATTCCCTTGCTGGTGGTGTATAGCAAACGCCAGTCACCGTTGAGCAGTTCTTTTGCTTCTAGAGGCTTTTGCGTCGGATTAATATCTTCTAATTGTTGAATTGCCGAGAGAACCCTAGCATTATCAATCTCGTTGGCCAGCAAACCCCGATTCTTGCCAGCGATCGCTTCTAACAATTCTGCTTTCTTACTCATAATCTATAACAAATCAACAATTCTAATCCAGCTACTTATATTTTATCGACTTATTTGTCTGATAGTTTTCCCAGAGAATAGAGATCTCTTAGGGCGTTAATCATTTAAACTACACATAAAAAATCCCTAATCCCTAAAACCTATACCCAAAAGCCTTATGGCGCAGGAAATCCTCCTTCTAGAGGCAAGTCTTCCCCAGGAGCTGACTCAACATTAGCCACCACTGACTGCATTTGAGGATTGTTGAGAAACTGACGAGTATCTTCAATTAACTGTTCTCCCCAGAGATTCTCCTGGAGAAACTTAACATCAGCATAACGACCATCAAGTTCTAAAGCAGCTTTACCCAACTTAATCGCCTCATCAACCTTACCGTCCGTAAACAATGCTACTGCCAAGGCTAATTTGGGTTCTGGCTGTTGCGAGTCGACCTTGATTACCGATCGCCACTTAGAAATTGCCTGATCGCGATCGCCTTTTTCATATGCTACAAGTCCCACATTATTTAGCGCTGGCCAAAAAGTCTTTTCCAGAGCAAACGCCTCCTCATAGGCATCAATCGCCTCATCAAACTTAGCTAACTTGAGATAAGTATTGCCTAGGCTGAACAGAGGTTCAGGAGACTCGTTTTTGATTTCCAATCCAGCTTCAAACTTTTGTCGGGCTGTTTCATAATCCCCTTTCTGAAAATAAGCATCTCCTAGCCTAAACAAAACACCTTCTTGTTCAGGAGCCAAACTTTCGGCTTTTTCCAATACCTTGATCCCTTGGTCTACTTTTTCTTGTTGGACATATAAACTACCAAGAATAAACCACGCATCATAATTTTCTGGGGCGAGTTGCGTGGCTAATTCGGCTCTAGGTAAGGCCAAGTCATATTGTTGAAAGCGAATCAACTGTACTGCATCTTGAAGTAGTTGTAATCCTTGCGCTGCAAGTTTTTCTGAATCTAATTTAGGAACATAAGGTAGTACGGCTTGCCCTCTGGCAGGCAAAGACAGGCTAGCAATACCAGCACAAGCTATCAGCGGAATTAACCAGTTTTTAGACACAACACCGTCTCTACTTTGAATAATTTAATACTCACAAGTTACTGCATTGTCTGACTGAACGGCAAATTTTATGACAATTTTCTCAATTATCTGCAGATTTTCAACTGGATTTCTAGCTGAATTTATCTACCTGAGCCTAAGAGATTGCCCCTCAAATCAGGTTCGATTGCCACTTGATTGCTATCAACTTGCTTGACCCCTTCTACTTCTTTGGCAATATTCTCCATTCGCCTCAAAAGAGCAGCATCGGAAATAGAGCCAAATAAAATGATCGCATCATCTTTTTGTGCCACATAAACCGAGGAAATATGCTTCAATCTAGAATCTTGCTCGTAAGCTTTTGCTACTCTTTGGGCAATCCCATTGAGGCTAAACTCTCCATATAAGCCAACTCGCTCACGAGGAAGCACGGTTGATTCTAAATTATTTTTTAGGCTAATAGTTTCTACCTGAAGTTTATCCGCCTTTTGATTGATTTTTAAGAGAAATAATCCCAGCACAGGTAAAGATAACAGCCACAGTAGAGATAGTAGCCAGAGATATTTTTTGTAGCTAGAAAGATGCTGCTTGATCTTGGGAAATTCTGCTTGATTACTGTCCAGATTTTGGCGTAATTTACTAATTTCTTCTTGTTGCTGACGACAGACAAGTTTTAGATTAGTAATGGACTTCTGGGGTATTGCCGTCGGGATCGTAGTGCTGTGGTTTGACTGATAAGCCCCTACTGAACTTTCTAGTTTGCTAATCACCACCCCTGAATCGGTACTGATCAGTAATTTATCTAATAGTCCAGGGGCAATTTGGGTATAGCCTTTATTGATATTGCGAATCACTCCAGCTAGATCTTGAGTATCAACATTTTTTAACAGATAACCCTTCGCTCCCATTGCCAATGATTTGGTGATGTATTCATCATGGTCATAAGAGGTGTGAATCAAGACTTTAGTATGGACAAATCGACTAGTGATTTGTTTGGTGGCGCTAGCTCCATCCAACCCAGGCATTTCCATGTTCATGATCACAATGTCGGGATGGAGTATCTCTACTTGTTCGATCGCAGCAATACCATTATTAGCTGTACCGACGATTTCGATATCAGTTTCCATCGCTAAGGAAACTTTTAAGGTTTCCCTGACCATTTTTTGATCGTCAACTAATAAAACACGAATCATATTAAAAAATAATTTAAAAAGTTACAAAATAACATTACTAGAGATTACAAACAATGGAAGATCTTCTCAGTGTTTTCTGCTACTAGTAACTACATATATATGATTACTTATAGTTCTTTTTTATGTAAATTCCTTTACTTAATCTTTACGCCAGTGTCAAGCTAAGACCATTTATATGCACATTTATCAGCATGATGCCACCCTCAAAACAATATTTATGTCTCAACTTATGTCTCAGATTGATTGGACTCCTCTTCATGCTAGATTACATAAAACCTTAATTCAGCGATCGCTTTTGCCCCCTAAAGCTAAAATTTTAGTTGCGGTATCTGGAGGACAGGATTCCTTATGTCTAGGGAAATTGCTGTTAGATTTACGCTCTAAATGGCATTGGCAATTGGCGATCGCTCATTGCGATCATCAGTGGTCAACGGATGTTGGTATTGCCACCAGAGTCAGTCAAGTAGCTACAAGTTGGGAATTACCGTTTTATCTCAAGATTGCCGAGGGTTTGCCAGAAACTGAAGCAGCAGCTAGAAAATGGCGTTATCAGTCTCTGATCGCCATCGCTCAAGCACAAGATTTGCAGTACATTGTCACAGGGCATACTAAAAGCGATCGCGCTGAAACCCTAATTTACAATTTAATTCGTGGTGCTGGAGCCGATGGATTAGCTGCACTAACTTGGCAACGAACCTTAACCTCCGAAATTTCCTTAATACGTCCTATTCTAGAAGTTGATCGCCGAGAAACCTTGGCATTTTGTGAGCAGTTTGATTTACCCGTCTGGTTTGATGTGGTGAACCAAAACCTTCGCTATGGGCGCAATCGAATTCGCAGCGAGTTAATTCCCTATCTACAGCAGCATTTTAATCCTCAAGTAGAAAATTCTCTGGCACATACCGCAGAAATCCTCAAAGCCGAGGGGGAATATCTAGAACATACTGCCCAGGAACTACTTCAGGTAGTAGCTCAGGGCGATCGCCTGGATCGTTCCTGTTTAAAAAATCTACCCATAGCTATTCAACGTCGCGCGATTCGCCAATTCTTGCCCACCGTCATGACTCGACAACCAAACTTTGACCAGATTGAAGCAGTGGTTAATTTAATTGCTGCCCCCAATAAAAGCCGTACCTCTAGCCTGCCAGGAGGAGCGATCGCCGAAGTTTCAGGTAACTGGATTATTTTTAGCTGTAAATACTAAAAAGAAGAGTTTTAAACTGAAGGAATCTCAATTTTAAGTTTAAGTGCAGGATTATTTTCCCAGCGATCGCCCACATGGGTATAGATACTGGTGGTACGAGGATCTCTATGCCCTAATAAATCTTGTACCTGACGTAAATCTGCCCCTGAACGCAAAGCTAACGTCCCCGCCGTATGGCGTAAACTATGGGCAGAGATAGTTCTGCCAGGAGTATGTTTTAAGTTGGCTAGTTTAAGATAGGTATCGACAATGGTTCTAATGCCACGACGAGAAATTCTGTTGCCCCGCGAGTTATTGCCAGTGGAGATAAATAAAGGTCTTGTGGGTTGCAACACTTCCCCTCGAGTTTCTCTTTGATGAAGATATTCCACCAACAGATTTGCCAAATCAGGAGTGAGGGGAACTACCCGAATACTTCTTTTTCCTTCGACTCGGACACCTAAGTTTTTTCCCTGTCTAACAATGCTGGCAATGTCAGCACGATGCAATTCCACTGTACGAGTTCCTTCTAAAGCCATAATCCCCAACATTAGCCGATCTCTGGCAGATTTAAGAGAGCCATCATTAGGGATTACTCCTAAGAGCATTTCCACCTCTTCTGCTTCCAAATAGGTAATTTTTTCCGCAGGATCAAACTTCTCTCGTGGAGGCTTAACCCCCGCTGCGGGATTAAGGGAAATCAAACCCTTCTCCACCGCAGCCTGATAAAATCGGCGCACCACTGCCAGCTTAAGGGCGATGGTAGCAGGCTTATATTGCTGCTGCTTGACCATCCAATGACGATACTTTTTAACATCATCCTTGACGATGAGGACAGGATTTAGCTGACGGCGATCGCACCATTGTAAAAACTGATATAGCTGTCTGGTGTAGGTTTTAAGAGTATCCGCCGAAGCATCCCCCGCACTCACATCAATATCGAGAAACTCGGCAAATACTACTAATAGATTGTTAGTGGTAATAGCGCTAATTTGTGGGGCATTAGAAGCGACTAGCATCGATAATAAACGCCTAATTTCGCACAATCATAACATAAGGGTAATGGGCAATGGGTAATTACTGTCGCTGGCGAAATACTTCATAAAGGGCGATCGCTGCTGCCACGGAAGCATTAAGGCTAGGGGTTTTACCTCCTAAAGGAATTGCCACTAACTGATCGCAATTTTTCTCTGTTAACTCGCTCAAGCCACTACCTTCTGAGCCGACAACTAAGCCGACGGAACCACTAAAGTTGGTTTTGTGCAGCATTTGATCTGTGTTGGCGGTAGTGCCGTAGATCCAGAACCCAGCTTCTTTCAGTTTAGCGATCGCCTGATTCAAATTGACAACCCTGGCGATCGCCATATTTTCTAAAGCTCCTGCTGCTACTTTCATCACTGTCGAAGTTACCCCCACTGCTCGGCGTTGGGGAATTACCACCCCTTGAACACCCAAAGCTTCGGCAGTACGAATAATTGCCCCTAAATTGTGGGGATCTTCGATGCCGTCAGCAATCACAATTACAGGATCGGAGGTTTGTTTTGCTTGGTGAATTAATTCTGCTAAGTCCCAATATTCATAGGGAGCGACTTGGGCAGCAATACCCTGATGATTGCCTCCTTGGGTTAACTGAGAGAGACGAAGTGGGCTGACTTCATCAACAATGGTGCCGTTGGCCTTGGCGGCTTTAACCAGGGGATAAAACTGTCCGTGGGCGAGTAACTTATCCGTTAGCCAGATGCGATTAATTTGGCGATCGCCTTTTAAGACAGCTAAAACAGCATGACGACCATAGGTTAAATCGATTTCGGCTGTTGGTTGTGGTGTTGTTTCAGAATTATATTCAGCAGGAGAGGATGATGTCGGCTTATTTCTTTTACTGTGGTGAGTAGAAATTTTTGGTTTCACTAGAGCGATAATCCCCTTTCAATTACTAATTTAATTTTAATTAATAACCGAATCAAAATCTAATTTGCCTAACAATTCCTCTAGACGCTCAGGATTAGTTAAGTGTAGATAGCCAATCAAGGCTTCTAAACCTGTCGCCTGCTGATATGTCTGACGATCTAGACGACGTGGTTTGGTAACACAGGCATTGCGTCCACGACGTAAAATCTCTTTTTCTGTCTCGGTCAAATCTGGTAATAACAATGCCAAATGAACCGCCTGACTTTCGGCTCTAACCTGGGTAACTACTTGGCTATGGTAGCTAGCCATGCGTTTGGGAGGCATGAGAAACTTAGTACGAACATATAGTTCAAATACCGCATCTCCAATATAGGCTAAAGCGATCGGCGAGAGTCGATCAATTTGAATTAATTGATCGGCTACGCTCAAATCTGCCATATTCCCTTAATTAGTCCAAGTTTGAACCGTGTCTGTTGGCGCATTGGTTAGTATAATTCGGCTATTTAGCTCACATCCCCAAGGGAACATTATTTTTTGATATTTTCCAGCGCTATCTCTACAGAAGGCTGGAGAGAAAGAAATTTCTCTAAACGAACTAGCTTTACGGTTTGTGTAACTCGTGGATTAGTAACAACCTGCAAGCTTCCACCAGCAGTTTGCGCCTTTTTTACGAGCTGCACTAAAGCGCCTAAACCAGAACTATCAATAAAATCAATTTGTGCTAGAACCAAAACTAGGTTGCTTGGCCCTTCGTCTATACAATTACCAATGACTTTACGAAATGCTGGTTCAGAAAAGGCATCTAGTAATCCAGTAAGACGAAATATTTGGTGATCTTCCCTGACTTCGCGAGTGCCTCTTAAGCTCACAGTCAGGTTTAGCTGCTCAGGAATAATCCCCTCCTCAACTGTACCTTTGGTTTTCTACAGTATGATGTTACGTCACAAGGACGATATATCACTGTTAACTTTATCAATGGTAAAGTATAGCCCATTTTTACGGGTAATGTTAACTATCGAATTTAACATTGTGAGTTGTGGGATTATTGTGAATTTTGGGTGGCTAGACAGCAACTTGACCGAGAGCCAATAAAAAACCCCACTTTGTTTGATAACTAGCGGGGTTGCAGAGCAAGAGGAATTATTTTTGCGAATTTATCTATGATGTAGGGATTAGTAGTTTAGATTTGATTTTTTCTTTGATGTAAAAGAATATTATCGCTTAGAAAATATAAATACACTCGTGTAAATACTTAAATTCGGTGAGAGTCAGGAATTTTTTAGTTACTTATACGTACTTTTTGGTATCACGGTCTAGTTCCCAATCAGTAACTTTTGCTCAATTGCTGCTAATAATTCATCGATAATTCGATTGTGAAAATAGTGGGGAGGATTCCACTCAACCCACTCTGAAGAACTATGTTCAGTCATCACAATCTCTAATTCTTCACTGACCCAACCAAAAAAAATAACTAAAGACTTTTCCACTTTTTCACCCCCAAAACGTCGATAACGGGGATAATAAACGGTTCTAAAGCGAAAATCTAATTCTAAACAAACTTGTTTTCTGGTAATTCCTGTTTCTTCAAATAATTCTCGGAGGGCGCATTGTAACTCTGTCTCCCCTGGTTCAATATGACCTTTAGGCAAATCATAACGATAGGATCGCTTCATTAACAAAAATGATGGTTTTTTAGTTTTTGTGAAGCAGATTACACCGCAGGATTTTACTTTTTCCATGGAAAGCGATCACATGAGCAAGACGATCTTCGTCAAGATAAATAATTTAAGTCATAATTCAAATGTTTAATTCGACTGGTAAGTCGAAGCTACCATCAGCATTACAGGGAAAGGCGATCGCCTCAATAACCGCATCAATGGGCAATACACCATAAAAGTGAGGATATAATTCCATACCCCCCTCTAGATTTTCCTCAATTAGACCATCCCTTATTTTAGATGAATCAATCACCAATATAACAAGTCCCTTCTGCCCTGTATAAAAACGATGGGCGACGGTTAGGAGTTGATGACTATAGCTGAGGTGAACAAACTTTTCCTGGGCAAATCCTGGGGGTTGATATCCGCCGATAGTTTGGGCGGACTGCCACTCAAGGGCAGAGGTTATATGATATGTCTTGGGTTTCAAGATGACTCACCATTAATATGAACGATTATTTCTCGATAACTACCTCCCTGGCGATGTTCCCAAAGGTAGATTCCCTGCCAAGTACCCAAAACTAGTCTACTGCTCGAAATCGGTATCTGTTCTGAAGTATGGGTTAGGGCAGAGCGGATATGAGCGGGCATATCATCCAATCCTTCGGCGCGATGAATATAGCGACTGCCATCTTCAGGGACTAATTGAGCAAAGAATTTCTCTAAATCGATTAAGACATCAGGATCAGCATTTTCCTGAATTAACAGTGAAGCAGAAGTATGGCGGACAAAAATGCTACATAATCCTGTTACCACCTGGGATTTAGTCACCGCCTGTTCCACCTGGCTAGTAATCTGGTGGAGGGATTTGCCTGTAGTTTTGACCTTGAGGGCTATTTGATGATGTTTCATTGGCGATCGCTGTTCATAAGACTCTTCGTAGTTGTTTGTTTTTGAGTTAATCACTGGGATTTTGGCGGCTTGTTGATGTTGAACTGAAGATTATTAATGCTGCTCTTTGTACGGCGATTATTGCTGGGGTTTTGGGCTGTATTGGGGGAATTGGCTCTAGTTTCTGCCTCCAACTCTGAAGTTGTAGGATTAAAATTACAGCGGGCAAATAAGTATTTAATCACTTTTTGTTCTTCATCTGGAAGAGAAAACCACCAGGGCAAATGACCTGATGGGGCTTTGGTTGGCTCAAAGTTTAGTTGATTGTAAAGCAGATAACCGCTCCCAACCGACACGTCTCCTTGCTTCCAACCGACTTCCGTCGCAAATCGTCGCCAAGTTTGAGTGGAAAAGTCTCCATCCTGGTTAACACTCTGCCACACTTCCTGTTGGGAACTAAAACCAAATTGATTGTTGCTATATTTCTTCCAGAGATAATCGACGGTTCTAATATCAGGACACGAATATTCGGCAATGGTTTTTAGTTCAATAAAGACGTGTTTATTTTCGCTTCGAGCAGACTTGATAATCTGCTCCACCAATTGATAGGTATGAAGATCGGCTTCTGACCATTCTCCTGCTTTAAGGAGATTACGAAGCTTAGTGTAATCAATTCCAGTTCTGGGGGAAATTAAAGCAATTTTTCGGCTGGCGGTAGTAACTAAGACCTCTTCTTCTGATGCTGCTGGAGGAGTCGATTGCTCTACTGTTGGCTGTTTTACTGGTTGTTTTACTGGCTGTTCTGTCTTGGGCTGCTCTACTGTTGGCTGTGCTGGTTCAGTTTCAACGACAACTTCTGGTTTAGTGGCTGGTTTACTGGTTGGCTTAGGGGTTTCTGCTGATGGTTCCACTTCAACGATGACTTCTGGTTTAGAGGCTGGTTTGCTGTTTGGTTGCCCTCCAGAACCGAAGGTTGGCACAGAAGACACATTGTCAACATTGATCGGCTTTGATGGTTGGCTAGCAGGGGCTGGTGGTTTAACAGGGGTTTTGGGGGTGGAAACTACTGGAGCTGGAGTTGGGGGAGTTACTGGTTTGGGTGCTACTTCAGGTTTCGGGGCTGGGATTGGGATTGGGGTTGCAGGGGGAGTTTGAGCGGTGGGTTGAGTATTTAATTTGGCGATCGCCTGTTGATAGGAAGCAATAGGAATGGCATAGTTGGAAGTGCCTCCTGAGATGGCATTAACATTTGCTTCGCCATGAATTCCAATCATTACACCGTCTCGACTAAAAACAGGGCCGCCACTCATCCCAGGAAAAGCTTCGCCACTATAGATCAGGGAATAGCCATTTTCCGTTGATTTAGGCAGTATACCCACTATATTCGCTGTAAAGAAGCGATAGTAACGATTATCTTCCCGTCGCAGTTCTCCTGGATAGCC
>JBEANW010000204.1:0-4103 GCA_041165225.1 Cyanobacteriota bacterium
AAAGAATTATCAGCAGCAAACTCTGGGACTACTAATCAAGATAATCAGCTAACAGGATCAGATATTAAAAAAACAGCAGCAAAACCTGCTCAAAAAGAAGATGTTGCGATCCCCAAATCTACTACTGTCCAGCCAAATATCCAGTCTGATAATCAGCTAAAGATTAAGCCAAATAACTCTCAAGCTATAGTTTTAGATGGAGTATCTGAAGCAAAAACAGAACCCACCACCGACATGACCCCAAAGACTGAAATTGCCAGTGATTCCAGTGATTTAGTAAAACCACCAGCCAAACCAGCTAAATTACCAGCTTCAGATGTGGCTGATAGGGCTGCTAGTAATGCTGCTAATAATCTGGAACAGGTAGAACCAAAACCTACTTCTAGCAAGATTGTAATTACAGAATCAAATTCTCCCCAGAAGCCAGAAGCCGAGATTATTATTCCTTCATCCGAGTCAGTGAAAATTGTCGAATCAGAAGTTGAATCAAATATTGCTTCAGATCTTAATTCAGATAGAGCGATCGCTAACCTGGATACTCAATCTACATCTACCCGCAATTTTTCCGAGCCACCATCGACTTCTAACAAATTCTTGTGGTGGAAAAAATTCTTAGTGGGGGTGCGTCAAGCAATGGAGGCGTTAGCCAGACAGCTACCTAATCAAGTTTAACTAGAACTAGATAAGCTACATTAAAAAATTTTAACAAACCAAAAATCTTACTAACGAATAGACAATAAGAGTTCCATTTCCCTTTAGAATAATTTACTGCACTTAAATATAAAACATTAACCTAAGGCAAAACTAAGCTTCTAGGTAACACCACAAGATTCCAGGGAATTAGACAACAATTCATGACTATGGCAAAAGTTCTCGTCTCCGATCCTATTGATCAAGTTGGTATTGATATTATCTCTCAAGTAGCACAAGTAGATGTAAAAACTAATCTGCCTCTAGCAGAGCTAGTTCAAATAATTCCCGAATATGACGCTTTAATGCTGCGATCGGGGACTCAAGTTACAGCAGAAGTGATTGAGGCTGGTAAAAACCTCAAAATTATTGGACGGGCAGGAGTGGGGGTAGATAACATTGATGTTAAAGCTGCTACCCGCAATGGTATTGTCGTGGTCAACTCTCCAGAAGGTAACACGATCGCTGCTGCGGAACATGCGTTGGCAATGATGCTAGCTCTTTCCCGTCAGATTCCTGATGCCAACCAATCCGTAAAAGAAGGCAAGTGGGAACGGAAAAAGTTTGTGGGCAATGAAGTATACAAAAAAACTTTAGGCGTAGTTGGTCTGGGCAAAATTGGCGCTCATGTTGCTAAGGTAGCCAGATCAATGGAAATGAAGTTGTTGGCATACGATCCCTTTGTTTCTGCGGAACGAGCCGAGAGATTAGGCTGCACTCTAGTAGACTTGGATTTGCTCTTTAAAGAGTCAGACTATATCACGCTGCACATTCCCAAGACTCCCGAAACCGCCAACTTAATTAACGCGGAAGCTCTGGCAAAAATGAAGCCCCACGTGAGAATTATCAACTGCGCTCGGGGTGGGATTATTGATGAAGCTGCCCTAGCATCAGCACTTCAAGCAGGAACAATTGGCGGTGCAGCATTAGATGTCTATAACACTGAACCGTTACGAGAATCACCCCTCACGGAGGTAGGTTCCAATTTGATTCTAACCCCCCATTTAGGAGCTTCCACGGAGGAGGCACAGGTCAATGTAGCAATTGACGTAGCAGAGCAAATTAGAGACGTACTCTTGGGTCTTCCTGCTCGTTCTGCGGTTAATATTCCTGGTCTGAACCCAGATGTGATGGAGAAACTCAGACCCTACTTGAGACTGGCAGAAACACTGGGTACAATGGCTAGTCAATTAGCTGGGGGGAGAATTGATGAGTTAAATATCCGCCTACAGGGAGAATTGGCAAATAACGATAGCCAGCCAATCATTGTGGCGGCTCTCAAAGGATTGCTGTCTCAGGCTTTACGAGAACGGGTAAACTACGTCAACGCAGCCATTGAAGCCCAGGAACGTGGGATTAGAGTCATTGAAACTAAAGACATTTCGACTCGCGATTATTCTGGTGGTTCGTTGCATATCGAGGCTCAAGGGGCGAATGGGAAACATTCTGTTACAGGAGCTTTGCTCAGTGAAGGGGAAATTAGAATTACCAGTCTGGACGATTTTCCCATCAATGTTCCCCCCAACGACAATATGCTGTTTACCTTGCATCGAGATATGCCAGGACTGATCGGCAAGATTGGTTCTTTGCTAGGTAGCTATAACGTCAACATTGCCAGTATGCAGGTTGGACGCAAAATAGTGCGGGGTGAAGCTGTGATGGTACTAAGCTTGGACGATCCTTTACCAGAAGGAATCTTGCAAGAAATCATCAAAGTTGACGGTATTAGAGACGCTTATACAGTTAAGCTCTCAGTTTAGAAGGTTAAATTGGATTAATTACCAGTTAATAGATTGAGCAGAAATGCTTGGTTACTAAATTCAAAGATACATTCAAAGTTGGTGGATTTTTTCACATTTTCACTGACTTTGTTAACTTGCCCTGGGAACTATGGAATTTTCAAACTTCAAACGTACTTTAAAACATATTTGATATTTAGATAAGATAGAAAGCTAAGTTTTTTGAGCATATTGGGAAAACTATTACTAAAGAACCAAGCACAATACCTGCAAAATAGTAGATAAAATTAAAATCTTGACATACAGTATTGGGGATTCAGATTAAGTCTTTTAAGTCCTTGCGGTTCAATTCAGATCATCCTTATATAGCTCATAACCTATAAAATTCATGTCTAATCGTTGGTGGGAGATCGTTGTAAAATGCGAGCCAGTTCAAGAAGAATCGGTCTTTTGGCGACTCGAAAAGTTTGGCTGTTCGGGGACAGCAACGGAAGTCAAAGTTTTAGATGATCAGCAAAGTCTTGAATTGGGATCTCCTGACCAGAAAATCCTGATTAAAACTTATATCCCTGAAATTGACACTCAGCTATTGGATTTGGCTGCATTATCTCTCTGGTTAGAACAAGATGCCAAATTACTAGAAGTAGCTGTTCCCGAAGCACAATGGCACTTGATCGATGAAGAAGATTGGGCGAGTGGCTGGAAAGAATATTGGAAGCCGATGGAAATTGGCGATCGCTTTTTGATCTATCCTGCTTGGGAAACTCCCCCAGAAGACTCGGAAAGATTAATCTTACGTCTCGATCCTGGTGCAGCCTTTGGTACAGGAACCCACCCGACAACTCAATTATGTCTAGAATCCCTGGAAATGCGACTGTCTGGAGATGCGAAACATCAAATCATAGCGGATATTGGTTGTGGTTCGGGTATTTTAGCTTTGGGTTCTGTGCTGCTCGGAGCGAAAAAAGTTTATGCTGTGGATACAGATGCCTTAGCTACCAAAACCTGTCGCAGCAATTGTCAACTCAATGCAGTCAATCGAGACAGCATCATTGTGCGAGATGGTAGCGTTGAAAAACTAATTGCCGAAAATGAAATTTTTGATGGCATCATTTGTAATATTCTCGCTGATGTCATCGTAGAATTATTTCCCCAGTTTAATCAAATTACTCATGAAAAAAGCTGGGCGGTTTTAAGCGGTATTCTCTTAACGCAAGCCGACAAAATAGCCGACGTTGTAGAGCAACAAGGATGGACAGTGGCAGCATTATGGAAGCGGAAAGACTGGTGCTGCTTCAATATTAGACGTTCAGAATATTGATATTTTATTAACTGATGTTACGCACTCATTGATTGGTAAAGATCGGGAAAAGGTTAAAGGGAAAGGGGAAAAGGGTTCAGTGTTCTGTTTTCATAACTTACTGAAACCATCTATTTTTCGTTGTTTTGCGTAACATCAGTTATTAATTGGCACTTATTCTCTCTGGCTTTTTTACTTGGCCGATCGCATTTTTTCGGCAGACATATATTTATCGGTTTCTCTCAATCGCCGACTCAAGAAACGACAGAGTTCGAGAATAATATGGGGGCGTTGGGAGATGAGGCTAATAAAGCGTTTTTTCTCTAAACATAGTAGGGTAGAATCTTCTAGGGCGATCGCGCCATCCCAGCGGG
>JBEANW010000205.1:0-14895 GCA_041165225.1 Cyanobacteriota bacterium
TTGACCTAGAAATAAAATCTTTAATGGTCTTTGAAGGGAAAAGTTATTGGGATAGGTTCTAGTGAATTCTCTGGCGATATTTGACGATTGATAAGCTAAGGGAATAGTGGTAATTTTGTCATGGTCTACTCCTACTTCTTGCAATGCTTTTTTAGACCAATTAGAGTTGACAATAATGCGATCAGCGATGGCACATTCTTGTTGCCAATCTGACCAGTATTGATCATTAGGAGTTGTTGAAGTGGATGGTGATAGTTGGTGATTTTTTGCTATTTCTTGATCGATTATTTGGGCTTCAACAATTCCTGGGTCAATTTGACCCAATATAGTTTTCCAGCCTCTTTCTTTGGCATATTCTAATATTTTCAAAGCACTATAACTATAAGCAAAAAGAGTGATATTTTGCTCTTGTATCTGAGAGGATTTAAGTATTTTTATTACTTGATTTTGCCACCAAAGATTACGGGCAGTTATGAGTTCCCATTCTGTGGTTTTGCCATACTTTTGGTCATATCTATGGAAGATTTCCCAGGCAATCTGTGCTTGATTAAAAGCTTTTACCTGCACTGAAGATAGATCAGCATGATATCTTTCTCGTAGACTAGAAAAATATGATGGAGGCAAAAAATTTAGGGGATGATTATGGTCAATCCAAAGGTCGGTAATTAGTAGTTTTAATTTTCCTTGAGAAGATAAAGCCCTAGGAATAGCATAATGTTCTCTAGCCCCTAGCTGACAACAAATCCAGGTTGCATCATTATCAGTCACTTTAGTTTGAAGATTTTAATATTTGAATAAATAAAACTTTATGACAATTGAATCTTGATACTTTGACGACGATATTTTAGATATTTTCTGAGAGATTTAGTTGAAACAGAATGGCGATCGCTTCGGTATTTTAGAATTAATTGAGGAATTAAAATAATGCCAGATAAAATCCCCGCAAATCGATGATATTTAATTGACCAAATAATTCGATTCATAGCCTGAAGTAATCCGAGCCACCACCAGGTTAGGGGATATCTAAGATATGTCAAGAGCATTTGATTAGCAATAGTCGCAGTAGTAACTTGCGGTTGCAGATGATGTTCAAGCTGAGTATTGTGTAAGACTCTAAGCCAGGGGCTATAAATAATTTGCCAATCGAGATCCGTTAAGCGTAAAGCGAGGTCAACTTCTTCCACGCCATAGGCTAAAGGTAAAGCTACATAACCTGTAGTTTGTTGAAAGAGATCCCGACGATAGCTACAACCACAACCGATAAAATTGGAAGTTATTTCCGCCCTATATTCGTCTGTTTGAATTGTCTCTCCAAGATGAAAAATTGCTGCACCAATGATTGCCACTTGGGGGAACTTGGCAAACAAGATAATAAGTCGGCTGAAGTAGTTTTGATCTAGGGGATATGAATCATCATCAAAGCTGGCAATAAGATTATTTTTAGCGATATTAATTATTTTATTTCTACCACCTCCAGGGCCCATTTGAGTTTGGCTAGTAATAATTTTGATCTCAGGATACTTTTCCTTAATCACCTTTTCCGTAGCGCGATCGCCGTGGTCAATATGGATAATTATTTCATTGGGCTGGGGATCACATTCGAGTATTTTTTCGAGAGTAATTAATAGTTTTTCTATTCTTTGATAAGTAGGAATTGCTACAGTAATATTGCATTGATTCATAAAATTAGTTATTAATTATTATCTCGACATGCTAACTTTGGGAATAAAAAATCTTTGATTAACATGAACCAAAAAGCGATTAGATAAACAAACCGTCTGAGAGCGAAATTCCACTTAAAAGTTGCTCGATACATTTTCCAAGCATCTTTAATTTTGCCCTCTCGTAAATAAGCTAAACTCACGGGGCGAATGTGACTCATAATAATCTTGCGTCTTTCCTGTTGCCGATATTTGCCCCCAGGATATAGCCCTCCTTGTTCTTGGGAAATCATATGCCATGCCCCCTCATAAGTCTTTTGTCGATCGCCAACGGCGCTATCAGCATGTTGATAATATGCCAGAACATATGGTGAGGTAATCGAGACAAAATGCTTGGCAGTTCCCAATTTCAACCAGAGATCTGAATCCTCGCCATTAATCCGTTGCTGGTTATATCCTCCCACCTGACGCAATACTTCCGTTTTAATTGCCACCGCCCCATTCAGCAGCCACAAAGAGCGATCAACCGCAGCATAATAATCAGTAAAAGATTCAGCTTGAAATGGAGTTGCAGTAATTTGCTTGAGGCTTGATTCAGCTACAAATTCAACCGTATTGCCTGCTACAAAAGCAGGAAAGTTAAACTGTAAAATGGCTTGCTTAAAAGTAGCCATCGACCAAGAAAACCACATGTCATCACTATCAAGCAGGAGAATATAATCTCCTGTAGCCTCAGCAATTCCTCGATTTCTGGCTGCTCCTGGCCCTTGATTTACTTGATGTAAAATTTTAAGGCGATCGCCATAGGTTTTGAGCTTTTCCGCTGTCCCATCCGTTGAACCATCATCTACCACAATGATTTCAAGTTCTTGATCCAGACCTTGATTAATAATAGATGCCAAAGTGCGATCAATTAAATCAACGCGATTATAAACAGGAATAATAATTGAGAAACTAACCATAAAACTAACAACTAATAATTCTAATAACTAACAACTAACTGTCGCTTCATAACTGCTATTTTTTCGGCAATTTCAAAACCAAACCAGCGATACATTAAACGATATGTTTCTGGGGCGCAATCTCCTGAAGGGATAAAATCGCGATCTTGGATACGGTCAATAATCTCTTTTGCCCACTGCTGATCTCTTAGCCAAATAATTCTGGCGCATTCAAATCTAGCCTGATTAATCTGTTTTTGCCTGGATTCTGTTAGCTGTTGAGTTTGAATTAAGTGTTGTTCGAGTTGATCGGTAATTATCAAGCGTCTACGATAGGTTTCCCCCATATCTGTTTTACACACTGTCGATTCACTCCACTGTCGATAGACTGAACCTGCATAATCACAGTAGCCAAACTTTTTCCCCCCTCGAAGTAAACGTAAATATAGTTCGTGTTCCTGACAACAGGGTTGATCTGCTTGCCAGCCACCGACATCGATGACGGCAGCTTTTTTCCAGAGAGAGCTACCAGTTTGGGGTAAAAACCATCTTGCGAGCAAGCTCCACGGATCGTGAGGTTGAGGAATAGGTAGCAGAGTTTTGCTTACTTGCTCAGGTTGACTATCTGGCTGACTACAGTGATGTTGAATAATACTGGGGCTATAAACTAGATCTGTATCAGGATTTTGAGCCAAAAATTCTAGCTGTTGCTCTATTTTCGGCGACAAAAGATAATCATCCGCATCTAAGTACTGTAACCAGCTTCCTTGACTAAGTTCGAGTAAGCGATTGCGAGCAGCGTTTCCCCCGCGATGCTCTCTGGCTTCCCAATGGATTTTGGTGCCAAAGCTTTGAATAATCTCTAGACTGCAATCCGTTGAGCCATCATCAACGACTATGACTTCAACATTTTCGTAGGTTTGGCTCAAGGCACTGGCAATGGCAGGTTCGATCCATTTGGCGGCGTTGTAACAGGGAATCAGGATACTGACTAGGAATTTAGAGTTCGGAGTTCCCCTAAAGGAATCGCTCCCCGTCGGGAATTCGGCGGAATTAGTGATCATAGCCCTACAAAACTTACATTAAATGGCGATGGTAAACAGAAGCAGTTTGTTGTGCGATGTCGTCCCAATTCAAGCGATCGCAAGCGATTCTCACCTGATTACTTAATTCTCCTAAATCTTCTTGAGTACTAGCTTTAAGGGCTTTCAAGAGTCCTTGAGGATCACTGGAATCATAGAGTAGATGATCGGCTTGGTTCAGGGTTTCGACAATACCTCCCTGGCGGGGGGCAATGATCGGTTTCTGGTAAGACATCGCTAAAATCAAGCTACCAGAGGTCAAAATACTGGTAAAAGGTAACACCACTACATCTGCGGCACTAAAATACAGATGCATTTGTTCTGCTGGAATAAAGTCTGGCTGGAAGATGATCCCCTTGGTGTGGGAGAACAAAGATTTAAGTTGGTGGCAGTAGGCTTCACTGATCGGTTGACCTGCAATTAATAAAGAACAGGTTGATAATTCCTGTGCTTCTTGCCATACCTGTAAGAGGGATTCGATGCCTTTGTATGGTCTAAGCATGCCCAAATTGAGATATAAAAAACCATCAAGAGGTAAATTAAGTTGTTTTCTAGCTAAATTCTGAGCGATCGCAGGGGGATAAATAGTGCGATAGTGTCCGTGGGGAATAACTGTGAAGGGCGATTTACTCTTCCACGACTGAGATAAATATTCCTCAGAGTAATGATGATGAACAATTAGCTGATGAACTATCTGAGAAATGCTTTTTCTGAGGCATAATTCTAATCTGGGAAACTGAGCATTGTGGGATAAATGATTATGCACCGTCCAGATGATTTTTACCCCTGAAAGCCGAAGCAGCCAGAGATCGAGGAGCAATTTAAGACTATAAATTAATCTGGTAAACCAGGTTTCCCCCTTGAGATAGGGAGTTAGCCAGTGGAGATGCAATACTGTCGCTGAATTGGATTGAACCCCACGAAATAGAGGCAATACGCGCCGATAATCTGAAGTAAAGATAACCTCAATGGACTGCGATCGCAATTTTTCGGCTAATAATAATTGATAAGGATTATCCCGTCGATAGTCGGGCATCATCAGAACTTTGGGCGGAAAGTTGTGGTTCATTAAGATCGAGCAAAAGCAAAAGTGAAAATATCACTCTATTAGACTTTTTGCCGAATCGTCATGAACTAGCTTCCCAAAAAGGTCTTTAGCTAAAATATCTTTTCCACCTGTCACTAACCGTAAAGCTTCTTGGTATTGTTGATCAGCTTCCGTGGCAATTTGATTATAGGTAATAGGTTGCTGGGAAATCACATCATCGGGCATAATCCCTAGCTTATTAATATCAGTATGATTAGGAGTTTCATATTTAGCTACCGTTACCGCTAAACCTGCGCCGTCGGGCAATTCAAATAAAGATTGAATTAGTCCCTTGCCAAAAGTCTTTTCCCCCACCAACAAAGCTCTTTCATTGTCCCGCAATGCTCCTGCCAAAATCTCACTTGCACTAGCTGTACCCTGGTTTACCAGCACTACTAGCGGATCTGCCGTTAAAATCTCATGGTTGGAATTAAAACTACCCAAAGCCCCTTGACGATTGACGGTGTAAACAATCGTGCCATCATCAATCCACATGCGCGCAATTTCTATTCCCGCCTGGAGTAAACCCCCTGGATTATTCCGTAGGTCGAGAATATAAGCTTCTGCCCCCTGCTTTTCTAAGTCCTTGACTCCATGAGCAATTTCCTTGGCAGCATTGGCGCTGAACTGATTTAAACGCACGTAGCCAACCTTTTTGTCTGTATTGGTATCTAAGGCAGTGTAAACAGGATTAAGAGAAATGCGATCGCGCACTATTTCTACATTACGAAGTTTGGCAGCTTTATCTTGACTAGACTGGATTCTCAAAGAGACTTTGCTCCCTGTTGCCCCCCGCATCATGGCTGCGGCTTCATCTAGCGTAATGGTTTTAGTATCAACTCCATCAATTTCTAAAATACTGTCCTTCGGTTCAATCCCTGCGGCTTCGGCGGGAGAACCAGCCAAGGGAGAAATTACCTCAATCAGTTTAGTTTCAGGATTAATATTTATCTGTAGCCCTACCCCAGAAAGTTCTCCCGAAGTGTTCACCTGTAAACTATGATACTGCTCTGGTCTAAGGAGCCTGGTAAAAGGATCGTCTAGAGTTGCCAGCATCTCTTCTATGGCAGTATATGTCTCTTCGCGATCGCGTAAGGGCTTTTGCACAAATTTCTCTCTCAACTTCCACCAGTTTTGATGATTAAGGGTTTCATCCAGATAAGACTGGTTGACAATGCGCCAAGATTGTAAGAGCAACTTTTGCTCCTCTGTGAAGGCTTGAGCGTCAGGAGTATACCAGCACAGGCAAGCAACCCAGAAAAATGCAGCTAGAGCAAGGGAAAAAACTTTCTTGACCATAAGAGAAATGAAGTAGGGCTGTATCTTAACTGTTTACTGTTGCTTTAAAATTTAGCAATTCTTAATCAATTGTTACATATCAACAGTAGTTATTTTTTTGAAGCGATCTGCTTCAATTACGAATCTCCCAAAGACAGATGGGCAGACTCATCTAAAATTGACGTATAATACGATATTAAGTAAAGACATCATAGCTTAAAGCTATGTTACATTTTTTAAATAGAGTCAAACCATCCTTGGTATGGTCAGGCTCTACTATGGACTTAAACAGCAAATATACACAATGCGTAATTCCTGTTCAAGGACAGATAAACTTTAATCAAGTACGCATTTCCTACCTCAGACTTTGTACAGGGGTTTTGTCAAGACGATGTTTCTCAAGGGATAATTCTTGAGATTCAAGTAGTGCAAGGCTTAGAAAGTTTGACTGGTAGACCCCATCCATAACTTATTTTTTGTTAGCTAATTTATAAGCTTCATGTTTTCTAAACAAGTAACAGATTCAAAAACTTTTCAGTGGTTTGATGAACGTCTGGAAATTCAGGCAATTTCCGATGACATCAGCAGCAAATATGTACCACCTCATGTAAATATTTTCTATTGCTTGGGTGGTATTACTCTAGTCTGCTTCCTAATTCAGTTTGCCACTGGATTCTGCATGACTTTTTACTATAAGCCCAGCGTCGCTGAAGCATTTACTTCCGTTGAGTACATCATGAATGAAGTCAGCTTTGGCTGGTTAATTCGCTCGATCCATCGCTGGTCAGCTAGCATGATGGTCTTAATGATGATTTTGCATACTTTCCGCGTTTACTTGACTGGGGGTTTCAAAAAGCCCCGTGAGCTAACTTGGATTACTGGAGTAATCATGGCAGTAATTACCGTGAGCTTTGGTGTAACAGGCTACTCTCTGCCTTGGGATCAAGTTGGTTACTGGGCGGTCAAAATCGTATCTGGTGTACCTGCTGCAATTCCTGTAGTTGGAGATCAAATGGTTGAGCTATTAAGAGGTAGTGCTAGCGTCGGTCAGGCTACTCTAACTCGTTTCTATAGCTTGCATACTTTTGTCTTACCTTGGTTGATTGCAGTATTTATGCTGTTGCACTTCTTGATGATTCGCAAACAAGGTATTTCTGGACCTTTGTAAATCAAATACTTATATCAGACACGTAAAGGCTGATTCCCAGTAAATTTAGGAAAGAACAATATGTCAACATTAAAGAAGCCCGATCTAAGCGATCCCTATTTACGCGCTAAGTTAGCCCAGGGCATGGGTCATAACTATTATGGTGAACCCGCCTGGCCGAATGATTTGCTATACATTTTCCCTGTAGTAATTCTCGGAACTATTGGTTTGGTTGTTGGTTTAGCAGTCCTCGATCCTGCGGTCGTCGGCGAACCTGCCAATCCTTTTGCTACCCCTCTAGAAATTCTACCTGAGTGGTATTTATACCCTGTATTCCAAATCTTACGAGTAGTTCCTAGTAAACTATTGGGAATTGCTGCTCAAACAGCAGTACCTTTGGGTCTAATGTTAATTCCTTTCATTGAAAACGTTAACAAATTCCAAAACCCTTTCCGTCGTCCTGTAGCCACCGCCGTATTTTTATTTGGTACTGCCGTAACTATTTGGCTAGGAGTCGGTGCAACTTTCCCGATTGACAAGTCTTTAACTTTAGGACTGTTCTAATAATTTCAAGTATTTATTAGAGCAAAAGTTCATCCAGAAAGTTCGCTTCGAGAGACACCGTAGTTCAGTGTTTAGCTTAAGTTCAGACTTAGGTTACATATTGTTCCACTGTGTCTCTTTGTTTTTCAAAAGCTTTAAGCTCTAAACCATTCTATTTTGCGACTCATCGAACTCACATCTAACTAATTGCTGTAACTTTGATTTTCTTGGTATGATGTATTGCAGAAATGCTCGTAAAGCTAACTCATAGTTTTCTACCTGCAAGGATATAAGCATCATGGAAGTGGGGTTTTTGCCCGCTTTTTTTTGTTGTCAAAATCAATCACAGTGCCAACTTAGCATTAAGTCGGTTGGTGCAGAATCAAATCTTTTGTGAGCCATGACTCATCCTGTTGTCCCTAAAATTATTGAACTAGCATCTCCCTTGGCTGAAGATCTCAATCTGGAGTTAGTAGATGCCGTATTCCAAACCAACAAGACACCGCCAATTCTAAGAATAGATGTCAGAAATGCTGACGGGAATACCAGCCTCGAAAACTGCGAGCAAATGAGCCGTATTCTTGAAGAAAAGCTAGACCTAACCGAAATTATTCCTGGAGCTTATGTCTTAGAAATTTCTAGCCCTGGAATTTCCCGCACTTTAACTACAGAGAAGGAATTTATTGCCTTCAAAGGATTTGGCGTAATCATCAAAACCTTTGCACCTTACAAGAACAAAAAACAATGGCAAGGGCGACTGCAATCTCGCGATGAAACCAACATTCACATCAATGATCGGGGGAAAGCGATCGCCATTCCTCGCGAATTAATTGCCAAGGTACAACTGGACGATGGATAACCCAAACTAAACTAAACGATCATTTTGATCAGCAATCTAAATATTTATTTCACTATGAGGAGTACCCCATGACTATAGTAAGTTTGCCTGGTTTGAGGGCAACCATTGAAGAAATTAGTCAAAGATATAATCTACCAGGTAGCTCTGTAGAAGAAGCTTTAAGAGAAGCACTAATCAAAGGATATGAAAAATTTCGCCGTTCTAAAGCTCGCGATGAGGAGTTTGACGAAGAATATTTTGAGAACTTTAATGTTCAGCTAGATACGGAAGAAGAAGGGTTTCAAATTCTGACCACTAAAGTCATTGTGGACATCAGTAAAGACCAAATCGAAGATCGGGATCACCAGATTGCCTTAAGTGAAGTCCAAGAGCAAGTCGATGATTCAGAGATCCAGGTGGGGGATTCGGTATTAGTGGATGTCACCCCTGAACAAAAAGACTTTGGGCGGATGGCTGCCATTCAAACCAAGCAAGTGCTACTACAAAAGCTGCGAGATCAACAGCGCAAGCTGATCCAAGAAGAGTTTCAAGACCTTGAAGATACAGTGCTACAGGCAAGAGTAGTGCGTTTTGAGCGTCAATCAGCGATCGTGGCAGTTACTAGTGGGTTGGGACAGCCAGAAGTGGAAGCAGAATTGCCCAAACGAGAACAGCTCCCCAATGATACCTATCGCTCTAACACCACCTTCAAAGTCTATCTGAAGAAAGTTAGAGACACCCCCAATCGTGGACCACAGCTAATGGTTTCTAGAGCGACAGCGGGTTTAGTCGTCGAGCTATTTAGCAACGAAGTTCCTGAAATTGAAGAAGAAATTGTGCGAATTGTGGCTATTGCCAGGGAGGCTCATCCCCCTTCCCGCCACGTAGGAGTCCGTACCAAAATTGCGGTAGATACGATGGAGCGAGATGTCGATCCCGTGGGAGCTTGTATTGGTGCTAGGGGTTCAAGAATTCAAGCGGTGGTTAATGAACTACGGGGAGAAAAAATTGACGTAATTCGCTGGTCTCCTGACCCTGGTACCTATATTTCCAATTCCCTTAGTCCCGCTAGAGTAGATCGAGTGGTTTTGGCTAATACCGAAGATAAGCAGTCGATTGTTCTGGTAGCGGAAGATCAATTAAGTTTAGCCATCGGTAAAGAAGGACAAAATGTTCGTCTGGCGGCCCGTCTGACTGGCTGGAAAATTGATATCAAAGATATTGATAAGTTTGACGAAGAAGCAGAAATGACAAAATGGGCAGCTCAATCTAGAACAATAGAAGATGAGGATGAAGGGGAAGAAGAAGAATTTGAGTCGGCAATAGACGAAGCTGATGTGGAAGTTGAAGTCAAGGAAGCTCAGAATCTTGAATCAGAATCAGAACCTGAAGCCGAAATCAAGCCTGAAGTTGAACCTGAAGCCGAATCGACAGAAGAGCCAATAGCTTAGGGCATCAAATCTAGCGTCGCTCCGTAAAGCTGGCTGCGCTAGAAGTCCCTCACAATGCGATCGCGACTCTGGTTCATTTTTGACCTGGACGAGTCTAAAACCTGAGCAAAATCTTAAAAAATTTCCTAAGTTTGAATCAAATCAATTATCGTCAATGTGTAAGCTGTAAAAAAGTTGCACCTAAAGAATTTTTCTGGCGGGTTGTGCGGGTAGCATCCAGCTATGAAGTCCAGCTAGACCAGGGAATGGGACGTTCTGCTTATCTATGCCCTAATATCGATTGCTTAAACAAAGCAAAAAGCAAAAACCGTCTTAGAAGTGCTTTAAGAACTAAAGTTGCTGATCATATTTATCAAAATTTACAAGAACGTTTAAGCTGATAGTGTCGGAGTTTAACGGCAAAATTTAAACTGTTCCAGCCAAAACCTAAGACTAGATCTATTTATTTGAAGTTTTTCTCTAGAATAAAGCTATGGGTGAATTAGCATTAGCAGTAATTTAGAACTTGTTCTATTTATTCTATGGTTTAATTTCGATTCTAATCTTACGATAGAGTTACATTTACATCGATGGTCACATAGAGCCTAAAGCGATCGCTCAAGGTAATCTGTGACCAGGAACTTAAACACATGAAAGACTACATGGATAAACAAATGGTCAAATAAAATACAAACAGTCAACCAAGGGGCATAGTGGATGAACAACGGCAAAGTTAGAATATACGAATTATCGAAAGAATTGAATTTGGACAACAAAGATATTAAAGAAATTTGCGAACAACTCAATATTGCAGTCAAAAGCCATAGTAGTACAATTACGGCAGACGATGCAGCCAGAGTGAGATCGATGGCGGAAAAGTCCCCTCGCGTCGAGAACCATCATGATAGTCAGCAAGATAGCCATAAAGATAGTCAGAACAAAGGTAATAACGTCCTGAAAGCTCCAGAAAAACGCAAACAGCAGATTTTAGCTGTGCATCATCGAACTGATAACCCCAACCCTAGTTCTAGTAGCACAGCACCCAATTTTAATGGGCAATCTCAAAGATTGGTTGCTCCACCCTCTAGACCGAAAGCAGCAAGTTCAAGTGGGGTTACTGGAAAATCTTCCATGTCCGCCAGACCTCCCCAAGCTGGATCTATTGGTAATGAAGAAGAGGTAACATTCTCCTCTGGCGATTCAAATTCAGCATCTTCCCCAAAATCTAGTTCTGTTCAACCACCTCGGTTGACCGTCCCACCCTCTCGATCTCAAGAGAAAAAATCAGCCACCCGCAACTTAATTCAGTCGCCGATTAAGCCAAAAATACGTTCTACAGAGCAACCTCCAAGCAAAATAGAAGAATTAGAGCCAGAGGAGAAGAAGAAAAAGGTTATTGCACCGCTGCCTAAGTTGAATCAAAGACCCCAGAAGATTCAAGCAGTGGCCAAGGTAGCGCCAAAAGAAGAAGAGGAAGAAGAACTCATCGAAAGCCTGGATGGTGAGGATGCTGAAACCGACGACCTGGATGTCAAGAAAGTTTCTCGCCTCAAACGTCCTGCTCCGCCCAAGAAAGTAAAAGAGTGGGAAAATGAAGAGGAGGAGGAAAGTAAGCAGGCTAAATTAGGCAAAGGTAAAGCAGCTAAGAAACGCCGTGGGCCGAAGCCACTTTTGGATGATGAAGATTTTGACGAATCTGATGCTAATGCAATTCAGATTAATGAAGCTTTTAGCTTGTCTACAGCCCGCCCTGCCAAGCCCAAATCGATGCAGCAGCCACCAACAGCGGTCGCCAACAAAAAACCTCGTAAGCCATCCTTTAAAACTGATAAAACCCAGAAAACGGAACGCCAATCTAAAGGCAAAGTAGTACCTACCCTGTCAGAATCGATTATTTTGACAGACAACCTGACTGTGCGCGACTTGGCAGAAAGACTTAATACTCCTGAGACAGATATTATTAGAAATCTGTTCTTTAAAGGTATTCCTGTCAATATTACCCAAACCTTAGATTTGGAAACTGCCCGTTCGGTGGCCGAAGAATTGGGGGTAATTGTGGAAACTCCTGAAGAGAAATCCGCAGCCACCAAGGATACGGAAATGTTGGATGCTCACGATTTAGAAAATCTGCAACCGCGTCCTCCTGTAGTAACGATCATGGGTCACGTAGATCATGGTAAAACTACACTGTTGGATTCGATTCGCAAGAGTACCGTTGCTTCAGGTGAAGCGGGGGGAATCACCCAACATATTGGTGCTTATCATGTAGATGTTGAACATAATGGTAAACAGCACCAAATTGTCTTCTTGGATACTCCTGGTCACGAAGCCTTTACTGCCATGCGTGCTAGGGGGACTAGAGTCACTGACATCGCCGTATTAGTGGTAGCTGCAGATGATGGGGTACAACCTCAAACGAAAGAAGCTATTAGCCATGCGAAAGCTGCTGAAGTACCTTTAATCGTGGCAATTAATAAGGTGGATAAGCCAGATTCTAACCCTGATCGCATTAAACAAGAACTCACAGAACAGGGTCTGGTGCCAGAGGACTGGGGTGGAAATACCACTATGGTTAATGTCAGCGCCCTCAAAGGAGACAACCTAGACGAATTGCTAGAGATGATCCTACTGGTGGCAGAAGTAGAAGAACTCTCCGCTAATCCCAACCGTGCTGCCAAAGGAACGGTCATTGAGGCTAATCTAGACCGTAATCGAGGCCCCGTGGCTACTCTGTTGGTACAAAACGGGACCCTAAGAGTGGGAGATAGCATCGTTGCTGGTTCGGTTCTTGGTCGAGTCCGCGCGATGGTGGATGATACGGGAGCGAAAGTCGAAGCAGCCACTCCATCTTTCGCCGTAGAAATTCTCGGACTGAATGAAGTTCCTGAAGCGGGAGATGAATTTGATGTTTATCAAGATGAGAAAGAGGCAAGAGCGATCGCTGATCGGCGAGCCATTATCCAACGCGACGCTCGATTACTCCAGTCTCTATCTTCTCGAAGAATTAGTCTCAGCAGCATCTCAGCCCAGGCTCAAGAGGGAGAACTGAAGGAACTTAATCTAATCATCAAAGCCGATGTTCAAGGCTCGGTAGAAGCGATTCTCGGTTCTCTCCAGCAGTTGCCCCAAAACGAAGTCCAAATTCGTACTCTCATGGCATCTCCAGGAGAAGTCACAGAAACTGACATAGACCTAGCGGCAGCTAGTGGAGCAGTCATTGTTGGATTCAACACCACCTTGGCATCAGGTTCACGGCAAGCAGCCGACCGAGAAGGGGTAGATATTCGCCAATACAACATCATCTATAAACTTTTAGATGAGATTCAAGGGGCAATGGAAGGTCTACTCGATCCTGAACAGGTGGAAGAAAATCTTGGTCAGGTTGAGGTTCGTGCTGTATTCCCTGTGGGTCGCGGTGCTGTGGCTGGTTGTTATGTTCTATCAGGCAAAATAGTCAGAAACTGCAAAATCCGTATCCGCCGTGGCAATAATATCGTCCATGAAGGAGACTTAAACTCCCTCAAACGCATGAAGGATGACGTGAAAGAAGTCAACACTGGCTTTGAATGCGGGATTGGAGCAACGAAATTCTCTGATTGGCAAGAGGGTGACATCATTGAAGCTTACGAACTAGCGTTCAAACGTCGTACTCTAGCAACTAACTAACATTTCATTCCCTCCCTCTCGGTAGGGGCGGTTTTCAATGATCATGACTATTCGTTCTGAGCCTTTTCTCTGGATTCATTTAGGGGGCATTATCATGTTCCCTGTGATGCTGGGGATCGCTTTGACTGGTTTAGGGGTGGGAGATCGGTATAGTTATTGGGTAGAACTACCTTTACTAATCACGATCGCTGTTTTTCCCATCCTCTTAATGCAGCTTTATCGTCCGTTTAATATTTTTAGTGTCCTCTTTTTTGCCCTCCAGCCCAAGTCTCTAACGGAAAACCAAAGAAAAATTCTAGCTTTATTTAAAAGAAAGCAACAAAAAGTTGTAAATATGCTGGCAGCAGGGTTCATGCTATGCAACCTGGGGTTACTCTATTATGTTTCCCCTGGCATAGTCAGGCTAGCCAACTTACTGCCTCAACAGCGTATTCTGGGATTAGCGATCGCTGGTGTTGCTTTTTTGGGTAGTAATCTTTTTTTTCAGATACCCCTAAGTGCATTTCAGGTCTTACTAACCAATGAATCAGAGTTTGCTCAAATCAAACAATGCACCCCCCAAGAAATAGCCAGTGACTTTTCTACCCCAGGTCTTAAAGTCAGTAGAATACCCTGGTTAACTAACTCCGCCATCGAGGCAAAAAGAACAAATTAAGCTTTGTGAACATTTGTTTAGTTAATTTGGTATTTATGTATTTAGAAATACAGACACTTAAGCGACTTGAGCTACACTGAAGAATATAGAGTAATAAAAAATTTATTATCCATGACAAACCCAACTATCGCTTCGCCAAATGAAAAAGATCAAGAAATTTGGTTTAGTCTCAGACAGGCGATCGCTAAAAGCTCTGGTTTTCAGAGTTGGCAGGCAGAAAGAAATATTAGCAGCGACGTAGAACTAGACCAGCAAGTACGACGTTATCTGCAAGAAACTTTAGAGACCCTTGCCTACTAACCAAGAAATATCTGGAAATAGTCCGAAACGAACTGTAATAATTAACTAATGGGGATGTATCAAAAGTGCATCCCCATTGTTATGTGGAGGTCAACAATCATTGCAATAATATGAGTAAAGGAAGTATCGGGGTAGACCATCAGCTATATCAATACATACTCACAGTATCCCTGCGAGAAGAAGAGGTGCTGACCAAATTACGTCAGGAAACCAACCAACATGCCGCCAGCATCATGCAAATATCCCCCGATCAGGGGCAGTTTATGG
>JBEANW010000206.1:0-3487 GCA_041165225.1 Cyanobacteriota bacterium
TCTTTGCGGAATTTACCCTGAATAAAAATAGGATAACGCCAGTAAGCAATACATTCTCTAGACTTAAAACCTCTTTTAATTCCATCCCAAACTAGCTTTTCTCCTGCTTCTCCCTTGCTATCAAATAATTCTGTGGCAATAAATTTATTTGAATTATTCATTTAACTCATAATTTGAGGGAAGCATTTCGTTTCTCCAAGATTGCTATAGCTCCAATTAATAATAGGCTTCCTTTAATCTTGAATTCTATTACTTGACTTTGATCTTTAGAAGCAGGTAAAACTAAGGTCTTTTCCGTGGTCATATTTGGCTTTTATCTGAAATTGAGACTTACCTTACATAGAACAAATATTCTATCCTATGTATTATTCATCTTCCAGGAATACAGACTCAAGATCGCGATAGCCACTGACAATCCTCACAATATCTATTCCGTCTTCTCTAGGATAGTAAAAAACAACATAGTCCTCAACAACAAAACCCCGTAAATTAGCAGCAAGCCTACTGTAGCTTTTTCCCATATTCGGAAAATTGGCAACTAACTTGCATTTTTTCCTGATAGCATCAAATAGTTTACTGGCTGCTTTTAAATTCTGTTGCCCAATATATTCGCAAATATTATCTAGATCTTTAACGGCAGCATCAGCAAAAAAATAACTACTCATGAGTCGGTTTCAGTCTTTAACTCGATTAATCTTATCTTGTAAACGAGCAAAAACTTGTTCACCATCAGTTAACTGTCCGTTGGCGATTTGTTCCGTGCCAACGGCAATTTTAGCTTGAAGTTCCTTCAGCTTTCTCTCTCTTATTTCTAGCAATTTAAAAGCTTCAGTGATTACGTCATCAGCGTTACTATATTCACCACTAGCAATCTTATCTTGAATGAATTTCTCTTGTTCTGGTTTGAGTTGAATATTCATAAGTCTATCTAGATTAGCCCTGGATTTAAGTCTACATAATGCAATTAGATGATCGATTTAAAAGCGTCACAGAGATATCACTGGTAGTCGCTATTTACTCTCCGTCCTAACTGCCTCTAAAATTTTTGAATAATAAAAACTCACACTAGTCATCCCCTTACGTTTAATCTCAAAGCCATTTTCTTGAAGGACAGCAACAATATCTGCCTCTTTATGTTGATAAGCTCTAGTGGTTTTAGAAGGGCCAGGAAAAAATTCGCCAATCTTTTTCAGGACAAACAGCAAACAAGTTTTCGGAGCAAAACTCAAGATTACGCGAGACTCGGCTAAAGATGCCAAGTGAGCAATCATTTTGGCAGCATCTTCTGTCGGATAGTGAATCAGGACATCCAGACAAATCACTGTATCGTACTTGCCTGTTAATGCTTCCAAATCCTTAACGCTAAAAGAAACTTTATTAGTATCTTTCAAGGCAGCTTCGGCTTTTCCCTGAGCTTCCCCCACCATTTTGGCAGAAATATCACTAGCAGAAACTGTTGCTCCAGCCTCCGCCAAGGGAATACTCAGACTCCCAACACCACAACCCGCATCACAAATTGTCAGATCTGCTAAATTACCATCATCTTTTAACCAACCAACCACAGTATCGATAGTTTGCTGATGTCCTTCGCGGATCTTTTTCTGTACCTTATTGACATCATCGGTTTCGCCATAAATTCTGCGCCAGCGATCGAATCCCGTCTGATTAAAATAATCTTTAACAACTGCCTTATCGTTGATTTTATCTGCCGTTTTCATAAATTGATTAAAATATTTGCCTAGACTTAGTATAGTATCCAGGGTACAGCACCGAATACCCATCAAGTTTCCTGAATTCCAGCCTCTAAATATGGTGAATTGTCGCAATCCCATACCTTGATAGTCAAATATTTAACATAGCAATGTCAAATAAATGTTGTCTGAAGCTGTTAATCTGTTATGATTCCCAACAAGTTAGATTTTTCCTAACTAGCCGAACTAAACTACTCCTCAGCCAAAAACCTTCCTTTGGCTAAACCTTACTGCACACTAAAGGAGCTTGAGCCATGAATCTTGAGTCTAACCAACTATCTCTGGAGCAAGAATTTATGCACCAGGTATTTGCGACTAAAGTTAAAGATTTATCCTATGAAGAAACCAAAGAGTTACTCATAAAATTTCACAAGCAAATGTTATTTAAAGATAACTTTTATCGCCAGTTATCTCGTAAAGGGAAAAAGATTGTCTATCGAATACTAGATAACCAGGGTTAAAACAGCAGTTAAAGTCTTGATGATTTGGCCATGCTTTGCTGTTGGATGCTTAAATAGACAATTAAGATGGCGATCGTCGTCACAAAGGCTATGGTAGTCCCCACTGTACCGAAACCCAGTCCCCCATTTTTTATAGGTTGAGAGAGTAGATCGCCAATGGATGCACCCAAAGGACGAGTCAGAACATAGGCTAGCCAAAAAGTTAAGACTGCATTGAGGTTGAAACGATAATAAGCAAGAGCGATCGCCCCAATTACAGTTCCAAACAGCATTGCTGATATAGCATAACCCAAGCCTGTACCTTCTGCTAACAAGTCTCCTGCTGCCGTACCCAAAGCAAATGTCAGGAGAATAGCTGCCCAATAAAACAGTTCTCTTTTAGTGGTTTTAATCGAGTGCATTGCTAAGGTCTTTTCGCTGCCATACCAAACAGCAAAAACCCCGATTAAGGCAATACTAAAAACGATAGTAGTCGTTACTAGACTTACTCTCATTTCATCTACCAAGCGATCGGTAATTAATGTTCCGACAATACTGACCAAAACTACCACCGCCCAGTAACTCGCAGGAAGATAGCGTTTAAGCCGAAACTGATTCCAAAGGGCGATCGCCAACAAAGCACTCATAATATATGAGGTGTTCGGTAAACCAAAATTCATGGTAAACGCCAGAAAATCTGCCCCAGTTTCCCCCACAGTGGTTGCCATAATCTTGATAATCCAGAAGTATAGTGTTACCTCTGGAACTCTGTTTAATAGCTTATTCATGACGCTTTCTGATGGTTTAGTTGCTAAAGAACAACTTAACTTTAATAATTAAATGTCAGAAACTTTGCAAGATTTATCAAAAGCTTTAAGCTTAGACCTCTCCTAATTAAGCTTAGAGCTTAGAGCTAGGGCGAAACCTTTATTTGGGTCTTCAGTTAAAGCTATGCTAGAATCCTAAATCTGCTTTGGCAATTTCTGCTGCTGCATATACTTCCTCGTTGGGCATTTCTTCCCAGTTGGTGCAGCCAATATCTCGATAGAATTGAGCGTCGTAGGGGCGAGTTCTTACCACCACAGGCATCGGCACCGCATAACCCAGAATTAAAGCCTGCTGTTTGGAATCCAGTTAAGACAGATTTTAAGTTGGCTCCCCCCGATACTCCTGTAAAGATCGCCTCAATATCTTTTTCGTCGTTGAGTAAACAGGTAACGCGAGTTCCAATTTGGGACATGACTTCGTTATCGATTCCCGATGGACGTTGATCTACTACTAGCAGGGTGACAAAAT